>JBILGJ010000223.1:0-5309 GCA_044351125.1 Micropepsaceae bacterium | reverse complement strand
GTCTGTCCTTGTGAGCGTTGGCCGCGAACAGGGCGTGGTGCACGGGCAGGCGGTCGTTGATGATCGTGGCATGCTTGGTCGCATCATTGGGACGGGGAAGCGCTCTTCGCGGGTTCTTTTGCTTACGGACCTCAGCAGTCGCATCCCGGTGATCGTCGAAGGCGCCAATCTGAAGGCCATTCTTGCGGGTGACAACTCGGACCAGCCCACGCTGGAGTATCTGCCGCCGGGCTCGCGCCTGACGGCTGGTGCGCGCGTCCTGACCACTGCTGACGGTGGCGTGCTGCCGCCGGGCATTGTCGTGGGCATTGTCGTCAGGGGTACCACGTCGCCGCGGGTCTCGCTGTTCACGAGTGAGCGGCGGGCCGATTTCGTGCGGGTCCTCAAGTATCAGGCGCCTGTTGACGTGGACGCCGAGCCAGAGGCGTCGCCAGCCCCCGCTGCGCCCGTGCCCTCGACGGTTCCGTCGTCGGCTGGCGGTGCCGCGGTTGCTCCGCTGCCGTCAGCCGCGCTGCCGGCAGCACCCGTGGCGATGCAGCTGGAAGGGGGGCAGGTCCGGTGATCGATGTCATCCATGCAGCCTATGTCCAGGTCGCCCAGGTCTGCTGGCGGGCGCTGCCGCTTCTGTTCACGGTTTTCCTGATGCTGGCCTTTTGCATCCCGGTCCACCTGCTGCAAGGCACCGTGCCCACGCCCAACATCGCGCTTGCAGCTGTCTTTTTCTGGGCCATGAACGGGCCCACGTTCATGCCCCCTTGGGCGGTGTTCCTGACAGGCCTTGTCGCGGATCTGCTTTCCGGGACGCCGCTTGGTTTCTGGGTGGTGCTTTATCTTGTCGCCCATGGCTTTACCCTGACCCAGCGCGTCTTTTTCCGTGGACGTACCGGCATCGGCGCATGGCTGGGTTTTGCGCTTGTTACTGCGCTTGTCGCGTGCACGTCATGGCTGTTGGGGATGATGATGCTCGAGCGCTGGCTTGATCCGATGCCGCTATTGCTCGAGGCTGTTGTGACGCTTGGATTCTATCCCCTGTTTGCGCGTGTATTCATGCTGCTGCGCCGCATGCTGACAACCGCGCCAGAAAGTTTGTGAGGGAGCGCGCCAGCACATGATGGATGGTCGCGACAGTGTACGGTTCAGGGCGTTCACGCGACGCACTGCACTTCTGTCTGCAGGGACGCTGGGACTGTTCGGCCTGCTCACGGGCCGGATGTTCCAGCTCTCGGTGCTGGAGCGCGAGCGCTTTGCCACCATGGCCGAAGATAACCGGATCAACCTGCAACTTCTCGCCCCGCGTCGCGGGCGCATCTATGACAGGTTTGGCGTCGAGCTGGCCCGAACGGCCCAGAACTTCAGGCTGCTGCTGACGCCCGAGCGGACGCCGGATGCGAAGGTGGCCCTTGCGCGGGTTGCCACGCTGATCGAACTGCCGCAGAGCCGCATCAACCGGGTGTTGCGCGAAATTGCGCGTTCCAAGCCCTTCAATCCCGTGCTCGTGGCCGAGGGTCTGACGTGGGACGAGTTTGCGCGGATCAACCTGCATGCACCTGACCTGATGGGGCTTGCCCCGGATGTGGGTGAGCTGCGCTCGTATCCCTTCGGGCCATGGCTCAGCCATGTGCTGGGATATGTCGCGGGACCGACGGACAAGGATATCGAGGAAGACCCCGAACTTCTTTCACTGCCTGGTTTCCGCATCGGTCGGTCCGGTGTCGAGAAGGCGGCTGACCGGGCGCTGCGGGGCAAGCCAGATGCCTCGCACAACGAGGTCAATGCACATGGGCGTGTCATTCGCGAACTGGCGCGAACGCCGGGCAAATCCGGCGAGGACGTTGTCCTGTCGCTGGACATGGAGGTGCAGAAGCTGGCGCAGGAGCGCATGGCCGGTCACAGTGGCTCGGTCGTGGTCATGGATGTCAACACGGGCGAGATCATTTCGATCGTGTCTGCCCCCGGATACGATCCCAATGCCTTCACGACGACCGTGTCACCCAAGGTGTGGCGGGCGCTGAATGAAGATCCGCTCAAACCTCTGCTGAACAAGGCCATTACGGGGATGTATCCCCCGGGCTCGACATACAAGCCCATCGTGGCGCTTGCGGCGCTTGCCACGGGCGCCATGACGCCGACGACGCGCGTCCATTGCTCGGGTGCCACGTCGCTTGGGCGGCACGTCTTCCATTGCTGGAAGCGGGGCGGTCACGGCAGCATGGACATGACGCTGGCGGTCAAGCATTCCTGCGATGTCTATTTCTATGAGTGCGCCCGGCGCACAGGGATCGATGCGATCGCCGCCATGTCACGCAAGTTCGGCATCGGGCAGGCCTATGGGCTCGAGATACCGGGCGAAAAGAAGGGGCTGATGCCCGATCCCGAGTGGAAGAAGCGTGCCCGCAGTGACGCCTGGCGTGACGGCGATACCTACAATGTGGGGATCGGGCAGGGTGCGGTGCTGACGACGCCGTTGCAGCTCTGCGTGATGACGGCGCGCCTTGCCAACGGCGGAAAGGCCGTTTTTCCTCATCTCATCAAATCATATGACGGGATACCGTTTGCCCGCCCGACGGTCGAGGATATCGGTCTTGATCCGGCCCATGTTGCCATCGTGCACGAAGGGATGGATGCCGTCACCAACCAAGGCGGTACTGCCGCGCGGTCTCGGCTGGATGTTGAAGGCTTTGACATGGCTGGCAAGACCGGGACGGCCCAGGTGCGACGGTTGACGGCTGCCTTGCGCGGCAGGGATCCGAGCACGATCCCCTATCAATTCCGGGACCACGCCCTGTTCATCGCCTTTGCCCCGGTTGTAAAGCCGCGCTACGCGATTGCGGTGGTCGTGGAACATGGTGGTGGCGGTTCGCGCATTGCAGCGCCCATCGCCAAGGATGTGATGACGCTCGTGGCGCAGCGCGATCCATCGCACAAGAAACTGTTTGTGCCGCCGACGCGTTCGGCCGATGCGGTGCCTGCGCAGGATCGAAAACCCAATGGCGCTTGAGGGGACGATCGCATCGGCGGCGCGCGAGTTGCGCCTTGCCGGCAAGCTGCGGACGCTGAACTGGACTGTCGTCATCCTGGTGACGGTCATCTCGTCGATCGGGTTTGCGCTTCTGTATTCGGTTGCGGGTGGCAGCCTTGAGCCGTGGGCGGGTCGCCAAATCACGCGGTTCGCTGCGGGTATCCTGCTGTTGCTGCTCGTGGCATTCATCCATGTGCGTACCTGGTACAGGCTTGCCTATCCGATCTATGGTGTCAGCCTGCTTCTGCTTGTGGCGACCGAATTCGCGGGTCGGATGGGCAAGGGTGCAGAGCGTTGGATCGACATCGGGCCCCTGCAGCTGCAGCCCTCGGAGTTGATGAAGCTTGCGCTTATCCTCGCGTTGTCGCGTTTCCTGCACGGGGTGTTGCTCGACGATGTGTCGCGTCCGTCGCGGCTGTTGCCGGCGCTTCTGCTGATCCTGGCCCCTGCGGGACTGGTGCTGATGCAGCCCAATCTGGGGACGGCCACGATCCTGATCGTCGGTGGTTGCGGGCTGATCTTCCTTGCCGGGCTCTCGTGGAAGATCATTGTGCCCGTCATTGCGATCGGCCTTGCCGTCATTCCCGTGGGATGGGAGTTCGCGCTCAAGGACTACCAGAAGCAGCGGGTCCAAACCTTCCTTGATCCGGACAGCGATCCGCTCGGGGCAGGATACAACATTACCCAGTCCAAGATTGCGCTGGGATCGGGAGGCCTGTTCGGCAAGGGGTTCGGGCAGGGTACCCAAAGCCGCCTCAACTTCCTGCCGGAAAAGCAGACGGATTTCATCTTCACGGTGCTGGGAGAGGAGTTCGGTCTTGTGGGCCTGCTGGTGCTGATGAGCCTCTATCTGGCGCTGCTTGCGCAGGGTGTCAGGATCGGGCTGCAAGCCCGCAGCCAGTTCGGGCGCCTCGTCGCCATGGGTGTCTGCCTGAATTTCCTGCTCTACATCCTGATCAACACGTCCATGTCGATGGGGCTCATACCGGTGGTGGGTATTCCCCTGCCGCTGGTCTCCTATGGGGGGACGGCGCTCATGACCGTGCTGGTCGGGTTCGGGCTGCTGCTTTCGGTGCAAGTCCACCGCAATGTCGAGATCCCACGCGGCGCGTGAGCCCTATGGACAAGGGGGCTTGCGCCCTGCAAGTGTCCGGCCACGCATTCGAGCAGGAGAGTGGGATGTTCCAGGACAAGCATTGGTGGATCACGGGGGCCTCGTCCGGCATCGGTGCCGCGCTTGCCGTTGCGCTTTCGAAGCAGGGGGCGCGCCTGATCCTGTCTGGTCGCAAGGTTTCAGCGCTCAACGAGGTCGCGGCGCAGTGTGGAGGCGATCCGGTGATCCTGCCCTTCGAGGCGACCGACTATGCCTCCATCCCGTCGATCGTCAACGAGGCCTGGAACCGGGTCTCTGCGAAAGGCGGGCGCATTGACGGGCTCGTCAATAATGCAGGCATTTCGCAGCGCTCGCTGGCCGTCGATACCGTGTTCGACGTGTACCAGAAGATCATTGCCGTCGACCTGCTGGCTCCCATTGCACTGACGCAGGCGTTGCTGCCGCGCATGGTCAAGGCGGGCGGGGGCGACATCGTTGCCATCTCGAGCGTGGCAGGGCTCGTGGGTGTGCCTCTTCGCACGGCCTACAGCGCTGCCAAGCATGGGCTCATTGGTTATCATGACAGCCTTCGTGCCGAGACCGCGCATCAGGGTGTCAGGGTCATGGTGGTCGCCCCCGGTTCGGTGCGGACAAATGTCTCCCGAAATGCGCTTGATGCCTCTGGCGAGGCCCGCGGGGCCAGCGATGCCGCCATCGACAATGGGCCGCCGCCCGAGTTGCTCGCCGAGCGGATCCTCGAGGGGCTGCGGGCGGGCACGCGGGAGCTGATCTTTGCCGCCGGCATGGAGGAGGAGCTTGTCAGGCTGCGCCGGCATAATCCCGACGGCCTGTTCGACCTGATGGCCCAATTGGTTGCCGGGGGCTATGCCCAGCGCATGGACGCCGACAAATCCAAAGGGGATTGAGCGCACCCGCGCGGATTTGCGCCATTCTTTCCGCGGGATTTGTGCGAGGCTTTTCTGGACAGGCGGGGGCGTGCTTGGTATACGCACGCCTCTTTCGTGCAAGGGATCCTTCCCTTGTCGCGGCGCGGCCCGGTTTTCCGGTCGGTGCGGCGGGTGATTAGCTCAGATGGTAGAGCAGCTGACTCTTAATCAGCGGGTCGCAGGTTCGATTCCTGCATCACCCACCAATCTTTTCAAATAGTTAGGTGATTGTCGCGAGCGTTGGTGCGCT
>JBILGJ010000019.1:0-16115 GCA_044351125.1 Micropepsaceae bacterium | reverse complement strand
CTGCTTCTCCTGCAGCAGGTCGTGGCCGCTCATCAGGTCGTCGAAGTCGGTGACCTCATAGGCCGCGTGATTGAACTTCGGCGTGCCTGTCCCCATCAGGAACAGCGTGTGGTGGTCGGCAGGCTTCTCGCCCCGGTCGCAGCGCATGAAGGCACCAAGGGCAAATTCGGGCGAAAGCTTGATCTCGTCCGACGTGATGAAGCCGAAATGCTGCTTGTACCAGGCCTCGCTGGCACGGAAGTTCGAGACATTCAGCACGCAATGCCCGAGACGCTTGATATGCGAGGCGCCACGACCAACACGCTTTGGCGCATTGTGACGCACGCGCTTGCGCCAGTCGTTCAGCGCCTGCTCGGGCGGGGTCGCATCGGCAGCAAGCACGCCGCGATCAGCCACGGTTTCGACCAGGAACCCGTCCGGATCGCGGAGTTGGACGACCAGGCCGCCACCCGGCCCGTCGAGAGCCTCGATCTTCGAGCCCGTCTTCGATGCAAGAAGCTCAAGGTCACCGGCAGAAGCCGCCTTGAAGGCAACGCCGGCAAATCCGGGCTCACCCTTGTGCGTGACATGCAGGAACGGGTCCCCGCCCTCGCCGCGCATGTAGAGCGTCTTGTCATCACGCGCCGCCCGGACCATTCCGAAGTCGGAGAGAAACGCCTCCATCTTGTCGAGGTCAGGCGCGCTGAAGCGCACATAGGCAATGTCATCAGCTTTGATCATGTCTCTGTCTCCTTCCTGCGTGAATTCATGGCGGCACTGGCAAGGCGTTGCGCCTCGCGCCTGGCAACCCCAAGGCTGGCAAGAACAATTTCAATGATCTCGGTAGCAAAGCCATGCGGATCGTCGAGGGGACGAGTTGGCTGCGAAAGCCGGATCAGCGCAGACATGACCGAGCCGATCGTGGAAACGACCGCGGCACTGACGGACGGGACGTGGAACACACCTGCTTCGACCCCAAGTGACACATCCTTGCGTATGCCGGTATTGATCGGCATGTCGGGATCCGTTGCAGACGGAATGAGCCGGATCATCGCCTGCGCCCTTACAGGCTGGCGAATGGCAAAGGACAGCACGGTCGACAGCCCGTTGACCATCCGCCCGGCAGCATCTGTGACGCCCGTATTCAGCTGCTCGATCCGCGCCTCCAGTTCCATGCGGATCTGCCCTGCAATGGCGTTGGCCAGATCATCCTTGTCCTGGAAATGCGTGTAGAAGGTCCCCTTGGCGACATCCGCCGCTTCTGTGATGGCATCGATCGAAAGCGCATCGAGCCCTCGCTGCGCAACAAGACGCTCGGCGGCTGCAACAAGCTCTCCACGCGTGCGCGCACGCTTGCGAGAGGCGCGAGGCATTGCAGGTGCAGGCAGCGATCTCATAAATGACCAAATAGTCAAAAATGACCGATCAGTCAATAAAATCACGCGCTCTGCCAAGCGGAAAACGAAGCCATACGCGGTCACCCCGTTGACTCCGGAGCCGCGCCGTGAAATAAAGAACAAAATAGGAACTTAAGCCAGAAAACCCCGAAAATCCGGGAGATAACGGAGACTGACCCGTGCCACGACCCATGGCGGCGGAGGGACAACCGTCCCTCAAGCAGGCCGCATCCCTCAAGCAGACAATAGCAGCAATCGAAGCCGCCTGCCTCTCCGGCAAGACCCGCAGCGCCCGCGTCCATGTGGAAACCGGGGTCCCCGCCATGGACGAGGCGCTGGGTGGCGGACTTTCACGCGGCACCGTCCATGAAATCCTGCCACGCACGGTCCAGGACCTGGGCGCCGCGGCCGGCTTCGCCTTTGGCCTGGCGACCCGCGCCCAGGAGAAAAACGCGCACGTCCTCTACATCCAGCACGACTTCACAAGCGCCGAAACAGGCCGCCCCTATCTGCCAGGCCTGAAGCTTTCGGGCTTTGACACATCGGCACTCATCTACCTGCACGTGCCCCGCGCCGAGGACGTGCTGTGGGCCATGAACGAGGCCCTCAAGTGCCGCGGCTTCTCCTCTGTCATCGCCGAATTCCCGGCGCACACGCGCGTACTCGACCTGACCTGCACGCGCCGGCTCGTGCTCGCCGCACAGGAAGGGCTGGGCTTCGGCCTCATCCTGCGCCATGCAGCCGCAATCGAGCCCAACGCCGCAACAACACGCTGGCTGGTGTCATCAAAACCCTCCCGCACCAATCCGTTCGGGGGCGTCGGCTCTCCGCACATGCACCTGGATCTCGTGAAGAACCGCTTTGGCTCATCCGGCCAATGGAACGTTGAATGGCATGCCCATGACCGCAAGTTCGAAACCCTCGCCCCTGCCGCGTCGCTACCTGGCAATCTGGTTCAGCCACCTGTCCACCGACAGGGTCGAACGCAACCGCGCGCGGCGGTCGCCTGAACCACGCATTGTTGTCCGGGACATCCGGGGCGCCCTGCGCGTCTGCGCCATGAACGCCGAAGCGCAGCGCCTGGGCCTGCGCCACATGATGCCACTGGCCGATGCGCGCGCCATGTACCCGGCGCTGGCGGTCGAAACGGCAGACGATATCGCAGACGCACGCCTGCTCGAAGCCATCGGCGACTGGCTGTCGCGCTACACGCCCCTGGTTGGCCTGACCCCTCCCGACGGCGTGATGCTCGACATCACCGGCTGCGCGCACCTCTTCGGGGGCGAGGACGCCATGCGACGCGACGCCGTACGCCGCCTGCACGACCAGGGCCTGGCCGCACGCACAGCAATTGCCGGCACACCGGGCGCCGCATGGGCCCTGGCCCGCTATGGCGAACGGCGCAACATCCCCGACGACGAATTGGTGGAGACACTGCGCCCCCTGCCGCTGGCCGCTCTCCGGCTCTCATCCGATAGTGTCGATGCGATGGCCCGCGTCGGCCTGGCAAGGATCGGCGACATCCTGGAGAAGCCTCGTGCGCCCCTGGCAGCCCGGTTCGGCGCAAGCCTGCTGCAGCGCCTCGACTTCGCGCTTGGCAGGGCGGATGAACCCATCACGCCGCGCCTGCCCGTCCCGCCCTATATCGCCGAGCGCAACCTCAGCGAGCCAGCCACCCACGAAGCCTTCATCCTCGAGATCATCAGCCATCTCGCAGGCGACCTCGCAAGGCGGATGGAAGAACGGGGCGAAGGCGCACGCGCCCTGCAGGTCACGCTCTTTCGTGTCGACGGCGCCGTACGCCGCCTGTCGGTTGCCACAAGCCGCCCCCAGCGCGACCCGTCCGCCCTGCACCGCCTGTTCCGCGAGCGCTTTTCCACACTCGCCGAGGAACTCGACCCAGGCTGCGGGTTCGACGTCATCCGCCTCTCGGTCACCGCAGCCGAGAAAGCGGGAATTGTGCAGTCCAACCTGGTCGACGGCGCAAACGGCACGGACGACCTGGCAGACCTCATCGACCGCCTCGGCGTCCGCTTCGGCCCCCGCCGCGTGCGCCAACTGGCCTTCGCCGAAAGCCATATCCCGGAATACGCCGTCACCGAGCGCGCACCCGCCTCATGGCCGGAAGCTGCAAGGCCATCCGGCAACACGCAGCAACAAGCTGTGCAGGACGCATGCGGCCCCACCCGCCCGTTGCGCCTGTTCGAGCGACCCGAACCCATCGATGCCATCGCCGAAGTCCCCGATGGCCCGCCGGTCCGCTTCCGCTGGCGCCGCGTGCCCCACGAGGTAGCCCACGCCGAGGGCCCCGAACGCATCGCCATGGAATGGTGGCGCGACGAAACAGGCCGCAGCCTCACACGCGACTATTTCCGCGTGGAAGACCGCGAAGGACGCCGCTTCTGGCTCTACCGCGAAGGCCTCTTCGGCAGCGAGACAACCCGCCCGCAATGGTACGTACACGGACTTTTTGCGTGAACGCCCCCATCATCTGCGCCGAGCTCGCCGTCACGACGAATTACAGCTTCCTGCACGGCGCCTCGCATCCCCACGAACTGGTGCGTGAGGCCCACGCCCTGGGCCTGTCAGCCATCGGCATCGCTGACAGGAACTCGGTCGCCGGCGTCGTGCGCGCCCATGTCGAGGCAAAGGACTGCGGCCTGCGACTGCTGCCCGGCGCACGCCTCGTCTTCAGCGACGACACGCCAGACATCCTGGCCTATCCCCGCGACCGCGCCGCCTGGGGTCGTCTCTGCCGCCTGCTGACCCTGGGCAACCGGCGCGCCGAAAAGGGCGACTGCATCCTCTACCTCGCCGATCTCGTCGATCACGTCGAAGGTCTCCAGCTCATCCTCATGCCTCCCCGCCCCGCGCTGGAGCAGGCAGAAGCAACCATAAAGCGCCTGCCGCGCGACCAGCTCTGGCTCGCGGCCACGATCCACCACCGCGGCGACGACCAGCGCCACCTGCGCCGCCTCGACGCCTTCGCGCAGAAGCACAGCCTCCCCATGGTCGCCGTCGGCGACGCGCTCTACCACGCCCCCGCACGCAGGCCCCTTCAGGACGTCCTCACCTGCATCCGCGAGCACACGACCCTCGACCGTGCCGGCTTCCACCTCGAGGCCAACGCCGAACGACACCTGAAGCCACCCGCCGAGATGGCCCGCCTCTTCCGCCGCCACCCGCAGGCCATCGCCGAGACAATCCGGTTTTCTGAAACCTGCCATTTCTCGCTCGACGACCTGCGCTACGAGTACCCCGAGGAAACCTGCGAAGGCTTCGCCTCGGCACAGGAAGCGCTCATGGCCTTCACCGAGCAGGGCGCGGCACAGCGCTATCCGGGCGGCGTGCCGGCCCGGGTCCGCGCCGCCCTCGACCACGAATACAGGCTTATCGCCGAACTCGATTACGCGCCCTATTTCCTCACCGTCCACGACATCGTGCGCTTTGCGCGCAGCAGGGGGATCCTCTGCCAGGGCCGCGGCTCGGCTGCAAATTCGGCCGTCTGCTACTGCCTCCACATCACCGAGGTCGACCCGAACCAGATCGACCTCCTGTTCGAGCGCTTCGTCTCGGCCGAGCGCCGCGAGCCACCCGACATCGACGTCGACTTCGAGCACGAGCGCCGGGAAGACGTCATCCAGTACATCTATGCCCGCTATGGACGCCACCGCGCAGGCCTCGCCGCCACGGTCATCTGCTACCGCGGCCGCAGCGCCATCCGCGACGTGGGCAAGGTCTTCGGCCTCTCGGAAGACACCATCAGCGCACTCGCGGGCACGCTCTGGAACTGGTCCTCCTCATCCCCCGTGGAAGACGAAGTCCGCCGCCTCGGCCTCGATCCGGCCGACCGTCGCCTGGGCCTTGCGCTCGCGCTGTCCAGCGAACTCTGCGACTTCCCGCGCCACCTCTCCCAGCATGTTGGCGGCTTCGTGATGACAAGGGGACGCCTCGACGAACTGATCCCCGTCTCCAACGCTGCCATGGAAGGACGCACGGTCGTCGAATGGGACAAGGACGACCTCAATGCGCTGGGCATCCTCAAGGTCGACGTGCTTGCACTCGGCATGCTCTCCTGCATGCGCAAGGCATTGGCAATGCTGCACGCCCATTACGGCTTCACGCCCACGCTCGCGGCCATCCCCAAGGAAGAGCCAGCAGTCTACGACATGCTCTGCCGCGCCGACACGGTCGGCGTCTTCCAGATCGAAAGCCGCGCGCAGATGACCATGCTGCCACGCCTCAGGCCGCGGCAGTTCTACGATCTCGTGATCGAGGTTGCGATCGTCCGCCCGGGGCCCATCCAGGGCGGCATGGTCCATCCCTATCTGCGTCGCCGCCAGGGAAACGAACCCATCGTCTACCCGCGGGCCGAGCTTGAAACCGTTCTCGGCAAGACACTTGGCGTGCCCCTGTTCCAGGAGCAGGCAATGCGCATTGCCATCGTCGCCGCCGGCTTCACCGCAGCCGAAGCCGACCGCCTGCGCCGTTCGATGGCCGCCTTCCGCCGCACCGGTACGATCAGCCGCTTCGAGGACAAGTTCGTCGAAGGCATGATCGCCCGCGGCTACGACCCCGACTTTGCCGCCCGCTGCTTCAGGCAGATCGAGGGATTTGGCGAATACGGTTTCCCCGAAAGCCACGCCGCAAGCTTCGCCCTGCTTGTCTATTATTCGTCATGGGTCAAGTGCCACTACCCCGATGTCTTCGCAGCCGCGCTCCTGAACTCCCAGCCCATGGGCTTCTACGCGCCCGCCCAGATCGTGCGCGACGCACGCGAGCACGGCGTCGAGGTCCGCCCCGTCGACATCAACGCCTCGCACTGGGACAACACCCTCGAGCAGCGCCCCCTTCGGCTGCAGCAGCCTGACGGCTGCGCAGCCACTTCCCCCGCTGACGCGGGGGAAGAAAGAGCGCGTGTCTCTTCCCCCGTTTACGGGGGAAGTGGCTGCGCAGCGCAGTGCGCTGCTGCAGCCGAAGGGGGACCACCCCCAACCCTTCACCCCCGCCACGCCTCCATGGCAGGCGAGATCCGCACAACCCGTGCCCTGCGCCTTGGTCTGCGCCAGGTCTCGGGCTTCCACGAGGCCGACGCCCGCCGCATCGAGGACGCACGCACGCAGCCCTTCGATTCCATCCGCGACTTGTGGCTGCGCACCGGCCTTGAACCGGCCGCGCTGGAGCGGCTCGCCGATGCCGACGCCTTCCGCTCGCTCGGCCTTGACCGTCGCGAGGCGCTCTGGGTCGTGCGCGGCCTGCGCCGCACCGGTGACAAGGATGACCTGCCCCTCCTGGCCCTCACCAGCGCCCGCGAGCACGAGCAGGACTTTGCCCTGCCCGTCATGCCGCTCGGCCAGCACATCGTCGAGGACTATCGTCATCTCCATTTGTCGCTGAAGGCCCACCCTGTCTCGTTCCTGCGTGAAAACCTGAACCGCCGCCGGGTGATCCCGAACGAGGCGCTTTCCACGACGCGTGCCGGCCGCAGTGTCGAAGTCGCAGGCCTCGTTCTGGTCCGCCAGCGCCCCGGAACGGCCTCAGGCGTGATCTTCATGACGCTCGAGGATGAAACAGGTGTTGCCAACATCATCGTCTGGCCAAGGACATTCGAGCGCTTCCGCCCCGTGGTCCTCGGGGCACGCCTCACGCTTGTACGGGGCGAACTGCAGAGCGAAAGCGACGTGATCCATGTCGTCGCCGACCACATCGAGGACCTGACCCCGATGCTCGACGAACTCGGCGGCGACACGACACCCTTCCGCCCCGCAAGCCGTGCCGACGAGGTCACCCGCCCCCTGCCCTCAGCAAAACAGGACCCGCCGGCAACACTCTGGAAACACCCCCGCGACGTCCGCAGCGTCCTTCCAAAGGGCCGGAATTTCCATTGAAAAATGCAACAATATCTGTAATATTCTTCACATGAGCGACCGTGACAACGCAGATAACAAATCAATGAGCGTCAACGTCCGCATCAGCGGCACGCTCAGGGACCATGTTGAACGGACGACATCCGAAGGCGACTATGAAAGCGTCAGCGAGTACGTCCGTGACCTCATACGCAAGGACAAGGCCCGGCGGGAGGAGCAGGCCTTCACAGATGTAAAGGCACGATTGAAAGCAGCCTTCGCAGAACAAAGGTCCAGCTACGAGACAGTCTCGGCAACGCAGATCAGGGCATTGGCCCGGAAGCGTCTCGGGAAATGAAATCTTGGTCCCTGTCGATAGCTGCCAAGGCAAGCCTCCTCGACATCTACGAATACACCACCAGAAGATGGGGACAGAGACAGGCCGACAAGTATCTCGACGGCTTGTTCCGGGTCTTTGAAAGCATCCCCGAGCAAAAGGTGCCTTGGCGGCCAATCCCGGAAGAGGTCGAGGTGAAGGGATACTACTACCGCCATCAGCAGCACTACATCTATTGGAGACGGTTCCCTGATGGTCATGTGGGTATCACGGCCATCCTCCACGCATCGATGATGCAAGGCGACCGCCTCGCAAGGGCCTTTGCCCCGGACGAAGGGAAAGAGGAATAGGTCCCTACCCCCGCCCGCGCTTGCTCCGCATCGGTATCACCATCCGCTCGATCCAGTTCTTCAATTCCCGCGAACGGTGGGCCTCGTCCGTCACCGCCGCGCTGATGCCATGGCGCCACGCAAGCGATGTATCGCCGGGATTGCGCTGCAGGGCTTCCAGCTCGTCCACATGGGCAGCATGATCCGCCTCGCCCCGGAACAAACCCTGCGCCACGCACGGCTCGCGCATGCGCCGGAACACGGCCGCAATGTCGGCAAAGGAATACTCCGGATGGTACTGCACACCCCAGAAGGTACAGCGCCGGGTGCGTATCTCGGCCGCCTGCACCGCACTCCACGCATTGGTGGCCAGGATCGTGGTCCCCCGCGCTGTCTCCTCGATCTCGTCGAGATGCACGGTGATGGCATCGAACACGGTTGGCTTGTCCCAATAGAGGTCATGCTCTTCGCCCGCCTCGGTCAGGCAGATGCTGCGCGCAAAACCGATCTCGCGTCCCTTCGGGTTTCGCCGAACGGTTCCACCGGCGGCAACCGTGGCCACCTGCAGGCCCCAGCACGATCCGAAGAACGGCGTCTCGGTCTCGAACACCGCGCGGGCAAGCTCGATCTGGCGCATGATCGAGGGCCCGAGATCATAGATGTTGAGTGAGGAACCGGTGATCGCGACGCCGTCATATCCGTCCAGCCCCATGCGGTCCGGCAGATTGGCCCCCGCATCCGCTGGAAAACAGACATCCACCCGCGCACCCGGTGCCAGCGCCCGCAGCACATCCGCATAGCGCACACTTGCAACCTGCCCACCAACAGCGGCGTGCCGATCACGCCCCTCGGCCGTATTTCCTTCGACGACAAGCAGGCGTAGCGCACTCATGGTTGCAACCCTCGAACCGGCACCGGCCGGAATCAGCCGTCAGTGTACAGCATAATCCGCAACCCGGCGGCGCATCACAATCGCCCGTACAGGGCATTCTCGAAAATGGTGCGCGCCCCGGCCACGTCGAGCGGCACCGGATTACCCCCGGCCGTAGGATCCACCACCGCCATCTCGGCAATGAGCCCGGCCTTCTCCGGCCCGACCTTCAGCCCCACAAGCGTGGGCGGAATGCCGACGGCCTGCCGCAACGCCAGCACATGGGCCAGGAACGCATCGAAGGAAGGCTCAAGGCCCAGATACGCCGACAGTCGCGCAATTCGTCCCTCGATGGCTTTCCGGTTGAACACCAGCACATAGGGCATGAACACCGCATTGGTCAGGCCATGATGCGTGTCATGCACCGCACCCACCGGATGCGACAGCGCGTGCATCGCGCCGAGGCCCTTCTGGAAGGCCGTCGCCCCCATGGCGGCTGCCGCCATCATGTTCCCGCGCGCCTCAAGGTCATCGCCGCGCGTAACAGCACGGACCAGGTTCTCGCTCACAAGCCGCATGCCCTCCACCGCGATCCCGTCAGCCAGCGGATGGAATCCGGGCGCACAATAGGCCTCAAGACAATGCGAAAACGCATCCATTCCCGTCGCAGCCGTGATCGCCGGCGGCAACCCGACCGTCAGCACCGGATCGCAGATCGTCACCACCGGCATCATCTTCGGATGGAAGATGACCTTCTTCGTATGCGACGCCGCATGCGTGATGACGCCGGCGCGCCCCACTTCCGATCCCGTACCGGATGTCGTGGGCACGGCGATGACGGGCGCGATCCCCTTTGGATCCGCACGGGTCCACCAGTCGCCGACATCCTCGAAGTCCCACATCGGCCGGGACTGCCCGCTCATGAAGGCGATCACCTTGCCCACATCCAGCGCCGATCCCCCGCCAAAGGCGACAACGCCATCATGCAGCCCCGCACGCATGGCCCGAACGCCAGCCTCCACATTGCTGTCGACCGGGTTCGAGCGAATATCCGAAAACATCGCAGCGCCAAGCCCTGCAGCCTTGAGCGAACCGAACGCCATCTGCGTCATGGGCAGCCCCGCAAGCCCCGGGTCGGTGACTAAAAGAGGTCGTTCGATGCCGTTGGCCTTGCAGGCATCGGCAAGCTCCGCAATCCGCCCCGCACCGAAGCGCACGCTCGTGGGATAATTCCAGTTGGATCTCTGGCTCATGGTTTCAACGCATCAGATCTGGTGACGAAGGTGGTACGACTTCGGCCGGGTCAGCATTTCATAGCCGATCGGCGAAAGTGACGCGCCGCGCCCCGTATCCTTCACACCCGTCCACGCCAACGCCGGATCCAGATAGTCGCACCGGTTCATGAACACGGTACCCGTCTCGATCTGGTCGCCGATGCGCTCCGCCGCTTCCAGGTCGCTCGTCCAGATCCCCGCGGTGAGGCCATAGGGAGAATCGTTCATCAGCCGGACGGCCTCCTCGTCGGACTTCACCTTCATGATGCCGACAACGGGTCCGAAACTCTCTTCCATCATGACCGACATCGAATGGTCGACATTCACCAGCACCTGCGGCGCAAGATAGGGCGTGCCTTCGCGGTTCGCCTTGAACGCCTTCGTATCCACCAGCGCCCGCGCACCTTTGGACAGCGCCTCGGCCGTCTGGTGGCGCACCACGTCGGCAAAGCGCGTATGCGCCATGGGACCCAGTGTCGTCGCCTCATCCATCGGATTGCCCAGCACATATCGCCGGGTCAGGTTGACGAAGCCTTCCAGGAAACGGTCATGCACGCTCTCATGAACATAGATGCGCTCGATACCGCAGCAGCACTGCCCCGAATTGTAGAACGCGCCATCGACCAGGTTCTCGATCGCATGCTCAAGCTTCACATCGGCACGGACATAGGCAGGGTCCTTGCCGCCAAGTTCAAGCCCCATCGTCGTGAACGTGCCAGCCGCCGCCCGCTCGATCGCCTTGCCACCTGCAACCGAGCCGGTGAAATTCACGTGGTTGACCGACCCGGACGACAGGATCTTCGTCGTCTGCTCGTGACCCAGCACGATATTGGCAAACAAACCTGCCGGCATGCCCGCTTTCTTCATGGCCTGCTCGAATCGCTCGCCCACCAGGATCGTCTGCGCAGCATGCTTCAGGATCACCGAATTGCCAGCGATCAGCGCCGGCGCAATCGTGTTCACGGCCGTCAGATAGGGATAGTTCCAGGGCGCAACCACGAAGACGATCCCGGCCGGTGTCCGCTTGACCATCCGCCGAAAGCCGGGCTTGGGATCGGCCGGCAGCACGGGCTTCAGCGAATCTTCCGCAATTGCCACCATGTAGCGCACGCGTTCCTCGAAGCCCCGGAATTCTCCACCGAAGCGGACAGGCCTGCCCATCTGCTGCGCAAGTTCGGGAACGATCTCCTGGTTCATGGCCAGCATCGCATCGAGGAAGCGCAGGACCGCCGCACAACGATCCTTCAACGGCACCCCGGCCCACACGCGCTGCGCGGCCCGTGACGCACTCAGGGTGGCAGCGATATGCGCGTCGCTGGCAACAGGCCGCCGGGCAACCTCGTGGCCATCAATTGGTGAAACGCAGACGATGTCAGACATGATGCCCCTCAGATGATTTCGAAATAACGCGCCATCTCCCAGTCGGTGATGGCCTTGCGGAACTCCCGCTCTTCCCATTTGCGCGTGGCGGCATAGTGCTCGACAAACGCATCGCCGAACAGCGAGCGTGCGACTTTTGACCCTTCCAGGCGCTCGGCGGCCTCATGCAGGGTCCGCGGCAGCGCACGCTCCGCTGGGAATGTACGCTCATAGGCATTGCCCGTGATGGCAGGGTCCGGCTCGATCCGGTTCTCGATGCCCCAAAGCCCCGATCCGATCGCGCAGGCCAGCGCAATGTACGGATTGATATCGGCGGCAGCGATACGATACTCGACCCGCTGGCTCTTGGCCGACCCCTTGATGACACGCAGTGCACAGGTGCGGTTTTCAACACCCCAGGTCGCATCCGTCGGCGCCCAGAACCCGGGAATGAGCCGCGTGTAGGAATTGACCGTGCACGCAATCATGGCCAGCAATTCGGGCATCAGCCGCTGTTGGCCACCGACAAACCAGCGCATCGCTTGCGACATGCCATGCGGCGCATCCGTATCGAAAAACACGCCCTCCCCCGCCCGGTCCTTCAGCGACATGTGCAGGTGACCGGACTGACCGGGCCAGTCGCGCGACCACTTCGCCATGAAGGTCGCCATCCAGCCCCGCCGCTGCGCCAGCACCTTGCAATACGTCTTGAACAGCGCCGCCCTGTCTGCAGCCTCAAGCGCATCGCAGTGAACGATGGCCGCCTCAAGCACACCTGGTCCCGTCTCCGTGTGAAGCCCCTCGAGAGGGAAGTCCATCCCGGCACCAAGCTTCAGCAGGTCATGGTAGAATTCGGCATGCACCGACGAGCGCAGCGTCGAGTAGCCGAAGAACCCCGGCGTGATGTTGCGCAGGTTGCGATAGCCCTTCTCGCGAACCGAGTGAGGGGTCTCCTCGAAGAGGAAGAACTCGAACTCGGCCGCGGCGGACACCCGATAGCCCATGTCCTCAGCCCGCTGCAGCACCCGCCGCAGCACGCCGCGCGGACAACACTCTTCTGCAGCGCCTTCGAATTCGGCGAGGAACATGAGCATGTCCCCCTCCAGCGGCAAGGCGCGGCAAGTCTGCGGCAGAACCCGGACATTCGCGTCTGGGTAGGCTGTATGCCAGCCCGTCAGCTTGACGTTGTCATAAAGCTGGTCGTTCGAGTCCCACCCCAGCACCACGTCGCAGAAGCCGAACCCCTTTTCCAGCGCCGAGAAGAATTTATCACGCCCCATGTACTTGCCACGCAGGACGCCGTCGACGTCAAAGACCCCGACCTTGACGTGGGACAATCCGCGCTGCTCGACGATGGCACGGGCATCGGCTGCCGTCTTGACCTGACGCGGATCCATGCGAAGGCTCTCCCCCTGTAGCGGCTCGACCGGAACACCCCCCAAATAGAAAGGAGGTTGCGCCCCGGCGCAACCTCCCTGAATGCAACCAGGCCAGCCCCGCCTAGCGTCCTGCCTCGGCAGCCTCCCGCGGGATCCCATAATAGGTCACGAGCTCGTCGACATCGTGCCCATAGTCATAGATAAGCTCTTCCCCGGCCTTGATGTCGTGGAGGGCATAGAACTCCATCGTCTGGTCCTTGTAATTTGAAACCAGCGAGACATTCTCCGGCAGGCCGTGGTTCAGCAGGCTGCCATAGCCAAGGACAACGCAAAGGTCATCATCCTCGTTCCACTGGAACACATAGCGCCCCACGGTCGTCTGATCCGTGAAATCCGATTGGTCCCCGGGTACCATGATGATCGGGTCGGCGATCAGCAACTCCCCCTGGGCAATATCGCGTGTCGCAAACACACAGCGCCCCTTGCCCGGAATGACACGCACCTCGACGGACGGATATGTACGCACGAACCCTCGCTGCCGCTCGTTTGATTTTCAGGGCAAACTACGCATAGTCGCCCGGCGATCAAGCGCAAAAAGCAGGCAATTCACACGCCACGCACAAGCCCCTTGGCAGCCCTCCCCCCGGATTCGCTAGAATGGCACCACGGCCTGCGTCCTGCGGGCACTGACAGGGAACTCCACCGAATGGAACGACGCACCTTCCTGAAGGGCGCAACGGCGACCGCCGCGCTCTCGATCTCCACCACGGGAATCACCATGAACGCAGAAGCAAAGACGGCATCGCTGGGCCCCCTGCTCGATCCTTGGGTCGGGCCCCACAGCGGACTGCCCCGGTTTGACCGCGTCCGCAAGCAGGACTTCAAGCCAGCGCTCATGAAGGGCATGGACATGGCACGCGACGAGATCCGCCGGATCACGGCGCAGCGCTCGATGGCCACCTTCGAAAACACGATCGAACCCTTCGAGGACATGGGCCGCCCCCTGGGTCGAGCCAGCAACTTCTTCTACGTCTACACGTCGAACATGAACGACAAGGAGATGCAGAAGATCGAGGAGGATATGGCCCCCATCCTCTCGGCCTTCAGCGACGAGATCATCCAGAACGATGCACTCTTTCAGCGCATCAAGACGGTCCACGACAATCGGGAAGCCGACGGCCTTACCGGAGAGAAGCTGCGCCTCGTCGAGGTCCATTATGACAGCTTCGCGCGCCGCGGCGCGGCCCTGGGCGCGGACGACAAGGCGCGCCTCAAGGAGATCAACGGCAAGCTCGCCTCCCTCTACACGAAATTTGGCCAGAACCAGCTCCACGATGAGGAGAATTACACCCTCGTCATCGACAGCGAGGCCGACCTCGCAGGCCTGCCCCAGCCGATGCGCGATGCCGCAGCCGCCGCAGCAGCCGAGCGCAAGCAAACGGGTAAATGGGTATTCACGAACACCCGCTCCTCGATGGAACCCTTCCTGACCTACTCGGACCGCCGGGAACTGCGCGAGAAGGGCTGGCGCATGTGGGTCACGCGCGGCGACAATCCTGGCGAGCACAACAACAGGAAGGTCATATCGGACATCCTGAAGCTTCGCGCCGAGCGTGCGAAGCTGTTGGGCTTCCCGACCCACGCCCACTGGATGGTCGACAACAACATGGCCAAGACCCCCGAAAACGCCATGAACCTCATGACCAAGGTCTGGAAGGCAGCCGTCGGGCGGGTGAAGGAAGAAGTCGCAGACATGCAGGCCGTGGCCGACGCCGAAGGAGCGAAGATCACGATCGAGCCTTGGGACTATCGCTACTACGCCGAGAAGGTGCGCAAGGCCAAGTACAATGTCGACCGCAATGAGGTGAAGGAATACCTCCAGCTCGACAAGATCTTCGAGGGCATGCTCTGGGCCACCAAGCAGGTCTTCGGCCTCGACTTCGTCAAACTCTCGGGTATTCCCGTCTTCCACCCGGACATGACGGTCTACGACGTAAGACGCAACGGCAAGCAGGTAGGCCTCTTCTATTTCGATCCCTTCGCGCGCGCCGGCAAGAATTCGGGCGCTTGGATGACCGAATATCGAACCCAGGAGCGCTTCAGGCAAACCCACCTGCCCATCGTCTCGAACAACTGCAACTACATCAAGGCCAAGCCGGGCGAACCCGTGCTGATCTCGTGGGACGACGCATCAACACTGTTCCATGAATTCGGACACGCCATCCACGGTCTCCTGTCGAACGTGAATTACCCGACGCTGGCCGGCACCAGCGTCAAGCGCGACTTCGTCGAGTTCCCGAGCCAGGTGATGGAATACTGGTTCCCCACCCAGGAGGTGCTCAGCCGCTTTGCCCTTCACTACAAGACCGGCAAGCCCATCCCGCAGGAACTGGTCGACAAGGTCCTCGAGGCGAAGAACTTCAACCAGGGCTTCTCTACCGTTGAATACCTGGCATCCGCGATCTACGACATGAAGATCCATACGACCGACGTGGCCGGCAAGGATATCGACCCCGTAGAGTTCGAAAAGGCGGCCATGGAGGAAATCGGCTGCCCGAAGGAAGTTGTACTGCGCCATCGCCCGACGGCCTTTGGCCACATCTTCTCGGGCGACGGTTACTCGGCAGGCTACTACGTGTACATGTGGGCCGACACGATGACAGCCGATGTCTACGAGGGCTTCATGGAAAAGGGCGGCCTCTACAACAAGGACGCCTGCAAGCTGCTTGAAACCTCGATCATGAGCGTGGGCAACTCGATCCCGCCCGACGAGGCCTTCCGTCGCTTCCGTGGCCGCGATGTCGACACCAACGCCCTCATGCGTGACCGCGGCTTCCCCGTCACCTGAAGAAACACGGTGACAGTGCACTCAACTGCACTGTCACCACCCCTCCCATGCCAAAGGCCGTCGCATGACCACAAACACGATCTCCCTCACCCGCGACGGCGCGATTGCAACCCTCACGATAGACAGGCCCGAGAAGCGCAACGCGCTCACAAACGAGATGCTCGAGGAGATCGAACGCATCGCCCGCAGCTTCGCTTCGGACGAGAAGACACGCGCCATCATCGTGACAGCCACCGGCAATGACTTTTCGATAGGCGCAGACCTGAGCCAGCCCCGTTTCCAGGGCGACCCGCAGTCCATGCTCATCCGCCGCCGCGCCCTTGAAACCGGCGGCCTGATGATGCGCGCCCTCCAGGAGATCCACCAACCCGTGATCTGCGCCATGAAGGGCGTGGCCACCGGCGGCGGCGCCTGCATCCCCACCGCCTGCGACTTCCGCATTGCTGCCGACACGACCCGCGCCGGCTATGGCGAGGTGAAGATGGGCATCAACCTG
>JBILGJ010000222.1:0-5344 GCA_044351125.1 Micropepsaceae bacterium | reverse complement strand
CAAGCAGAAAAAGCAGGCAAGCCCGCCATTCAGCATGACGGTCGATCTGGCGACGCTTCACCTCAAGGCCGGTGTGTCGTTGACGGGCGTGAAGTTCGACTACGCAGACGATGGCGACCGGCTCACGAAGTTTGCGCTCATGGCCCTCGACCAGAACGCGCGCCTGTCCGGAGAACTTTCGACCGGCAGCGACGGTGCCCGGAAGTTAAGGCTGGTCAGCACGGATGCCGGCCGTCTCCTGCGGGGTGTTACGGGCTTCCGCAGCCTGATCGGCGGCGAGCTGCGCGTCGATGCCGATCTCGTGCCGCTGTCGCAGGGAGTCAGGTCGCAAGCAGCCTTCGACGGCCGCGTCGTGATGGATGATTTCCGGATTGTCGACCAGCCATTCTTTGCGCGCCTTCTCTCTGCCGGCTCGTTCACGGGCCTTGCCGACCTGCTGCGAGGCGAGGGTGTGACCTTCACGCGGCTCGAGCAGACCGTGAAGGGGCGTGGCGACGTCCTCACCCTGTCCGATGGCCGCGCCTCGGGGCCTTCCATTGGCCTGACACTCCAGGGGACCTTTAACCAGGAAACGGACAAGCTCGACCTCAACGGAACGATCGTGCCGCTCTATGGTCTGAATTCGATTTTCGAGGGCGTCCCGCTCGTAGGCGATATTCTGGGCTCCAAGGATGGCGAGGGCATCTTCGCCGTGACCTACGGCGTGAGGGGCGATGTCGACGACCTGAAGGTATCGGTCAACCCGATATCGGTCCTTGCCCCCGGGGTGCTGCGTCGCGTGTTCCAGGGTGCCAAGCCCGAGGTCGCATCACCCATGCCCCTGCCAATGCCGCGCGAAGCACCGGTCGTGCCGGCTGTGTCGGCCCGGCCCAAGTCAAACTGATCGCCTGGCCTTCAGGCGGGCCGGATAAGAACGTGCTTCTTCTTGCCGAGTGAAAGCTTGATCGCTCCGTCACGCAGATGCGCGCGTCCGACGATCATCTTCTCGTCCGTGACCGGTTCGTCATTCACGCGCAAGCCACCGCCACCGATCTGGCGCCGTGCATCGCCGTTCGATGACGTCAGTCCTGCCCGGGTGAAGGCAGCCAGAACGCCCATGCCCGCATCGATGTCCGAGGCGGGAACCTCGAGCGTTGGCAGGTTCGCCGAAACCCCTGAGCCTTCGAAAGTCTGCCGCGCCGTGTCTGCAGCTTTCTCGGCTTCCGCCCGGCCGTGGCACAGCGCCGTTGCCTCGTTGGCCAGGACCTTCTTGGCGTCGTTCAGCTCCGCGCCCTGCAGACGCTCGAGCCGGGCGATCTCGTCCAGCGGCAGGTCGGTGAAGATGCGCATGAACCGGCCGACATCCGCATCATCGACATTGCGCCAGTACTGCCAGTAGTCGTAGGGCGACAGCATGTCGGCCGACAGCCAGACGGCGCCGGCCGCTGTCTTGCCCATCTTTGCGCCCGATGCAGTAGTGATCAGCGGTGAGGTCAGCCCGAACAGTTCGACATTGTCCGTACGCCGCGCCAGGTCGATGCCCGAAACGATGTTGCCCCATTGGTCCGATCCGCCCATCTGCAGGCGGCAGCCAAACCGGCGGTAAAGTTCGACAAAGTCATAGGCCTGCAGGATCATGTAGTTGAATTCGAGGAACGACAGCGGCTGCTCGCGCTCAAGCCGCAGCTTCACACTGTCCATCGTGATCATGCGGTTGACCGAGAAATGCCTCCCGATGTCCCTGAGGAACGGGATGTAGGGCAGCTGGTCAAGCCAGTCGGCATTGTCCACCATGATGGCATCCGTCGGGCCATCGCCAAACGTCAGGAAGCGCCGGAAGATTTCGCCGAACCTGTCCTTGTGGTGCGCGATCGTCGCCTCGGTGAGCAGCTGGCGTGTTTCGTCCTTGCCCGAGGGGTCACCGATCTTGGTCGTCCCGCCGCCAATCACGACGATGGGCTTGTGGCCGTTTTTCTGCAGCACGCGCAGGCGCATGATCTGCGTCAGGTTCCCGACATGCATGCTTGGCGCGGTGCAGTCGAAACCGATATAGCCTGTGACGCACGATCCAGCCATCAGCCCGTCCAGCGCCTCGGCATTGGTGCTCTGGTGCATGTGGCCGCGCGCGGCAAACTCGTTCATGAAGGCAGACCGGAAGCTGCTCATGGTGCAGGACCCGTTTTTTTGAGTTTCCCCGATTGAAAGGCGTCAGGCCGGCTCTTCCACCGGCGGCATGCGCATGTCCAGATAATCCTCCACGCTCTGGATCAGGTCCGGCGTGTGGTTGTCGAAGAAGTGGTTCGCACCCTCGATCTTGACCTGCGTTATCTTGATGCCGCGCTGGGCGTTCAGCCGGTCCACCAGCTTCTGCACATCGCCTTCCGGGGACACAGTGTCATTCCGGCCGTGCACGATCAGGCCCGACGCCGGGCAGGGTGCAAGGAACGAGAAGTCATAGATGTTCGCCGGCGGTGCAACCGAGATGAACGCATGGATCTCGGGGCGTCGCATCAGAAGCTGCATCCCGATCCAGGCGCCAAACGAGATTCCGGCGACCCAGCAGGTCTGCGCACCGGGGTTCATCACCTGAAGCCAGTCAAGGGCGGCCGCGGCGTCGGAAAGTTCGCCGATCCCCCCGTCATAGGTGCCCTGGCTGCGGCCCACGCCCCTGAAGTTGAAGCGCAGCACCGAGCATCCCCGGCGCTGGAACGCATAGAACATCTCGTAGGTCACGCGATGGTTCATGGTGCCGCCGCTGCGCGGGTGCGGGTGCAGGATCAGGGCAATCGGCGCAGACTTGTGCTTCTGGTGTTGGTACTTCCCTTCAAGCCGGCCGGAGGGGCCTGCGAAAATCACGTCGGGCATGCGGGTCGATTGCCTCTTTTCGGTCTATTACTTGAGCCGGTGTCTTGGATTTCCAAAGATGTCGCATGATGGTGCAAGCCATTGGTACGTAAGGGAAAGAGAATTTTAAGCAAAAGCTCTTGCCCCCAATACTTGACCTTCAGGCTAGGGAAATCTATATCGCCACCGTTGTTGAATGTCGGGCGCTTTCTACCACGGTTACCGGGCGAAAAATCAAGAAAATCCCGTCATGCGGGTTCGCCCATCGCGCCACAGAAAGGGAGAACGACGATGAACTTGAGCACCAAAGGCAGATACGCGGTCATGGCGATGGCTGACCTGGCGCGCAGCAGCCAGGGCAAGCCCGTAGCCCTCAACGAGATCGCGCAGCGGCAGGAGATTTCCCTGTCCTACCTCGAGCAGCTCTTCGCCGGCCTTCGCCGCGGCGGCCTCGTGGTCAGCGCACGTGGCCCCGGCGGCGGTTACCGCCTTGCACGTCCGGCCGAGGAAACGCGCATCGCCGACATCATGATCGCGGTCGAAGAGCCTCTGCGCGCCACGCGCTGTGACCTGGCCTCGCCCAAGGGCTGCACGGGCCAGAACGGTCGCTGCGTCACCCATGACCTCTGGGAAGAGCTCGGTCGCCAGATCCACATCTTCCTGAGCGGCGTGACGCTGGCCGATGTCGTCAACAAGCGCGTCCTTGGCATGAGCCGCCCCATCGAGCAGCCCGTCGTCCACCAGCAATCGGCGGCGGAATAGGGCCGCCTGTCGGTCTGGAGATTCATGCGGGTTTATCTCGACTGCAATGCCACCTCGCCACTGAGGCCCGAAGCGCGGGCAGCGATGTTGGCTGCGCTGGAAGCGCCGGCGAACCCCTCGTCGGTGCACGCCGAGGGTCGGCGCGCGCGCCTGCTTGTCGAAGAGGCCAGGGCTGCTGTCGCAGCCTTTGCGGGCGCCTCGCCCGATCATGTCACCTTCACAAGCGGGGGCACTGAGGCCAACACGCTCGCCCTCTTGGGCAGCCTGCAGGCCGCCGCCGAAGCCGGGCAGAGGTTTACCCGCCTTGTCGTCTCCTCGATCGAGCATGACAGTGTGCTGCGTCTGGCCCATCGTAGCGCCGAACTTTTCCCCGGCCTGCGCGTCAGCCAGCTTCCCGCAGGCTCCAGCGGTGCCGTCGACCCGGACGCGCTTGAAGCGCAACTCCGCGAAGGCAAGGGCAGGGCGCTTGTCTCCGTGATGGCGGTCAACAACGAGACCGGCGTCATCCAGCCTTTGCCGGCGATTGCTGCCGTCTGCGCTGCGCATGGCGCACTGCTTCATTGCGATGCCATCCAGGCTGCAGGCAAGATACCTGCGACCCTGGCCAGCCTTCACGCCGACATGCTGACATTCAGCGCGCACAAGGTCGGCGGACCGCAGGGCGCCGGCGCCGTCGTCACCAGGCCAGGCGTGAACCTGGCCCCCCAGTTGCTTGGCGGACGACAAGAGCGGGGCCTGCGCGCCGGAACCGAGGCCACGGCCGCCATCACGGGCTTCGCTGCGGCACTCGTCGCGGCCCGCGCACCGCTGCCCGCCATGCGCGAGGATCTCGAGCAGCGCCTGCGCGCCGCCTGCCCTGAAGCGGTCATCTTCGGAAGCACTGCACCGCGTGTCGCCAACACGACCTGCATCGCCGCACCCGGCGTCACGGCCGAGACACTCGTCATCGCCCTCGACCTCGATGGTTATGCAGTCAGCGCGGGGT
Source organism: Micropepsaceae bacterium (assembly GCA_044351125.1). Classification (GTDB taxonomy): domain Bacteria; phylum Pseudomonadota; class Alphaproteobacteria; order Micropepsales; family Micropepsaceae; genus SZUA-430. Next base: position 774 of record JBILGJ010000222.1, on the reverse strand, counting down.
CTGCCTGTTCTTCAGGGCGTGTCGCCCGCAGCCACGTCCTTGACGCCATGGGGGCCGACCAGGACTTGTCACGCTGCGCCATTCGCATCAGCACGGGATGGCAGACCACCCCCGAGGACACGGCAGCCTTCGCCGACGCCTGGGGCAAAATCGTAACGCGGGCCCGCGCCCGCGCAGCCGCATAAGGAAAACAAGATGGCTGACCAGGCAACAATCGACACAGTCCAGTCCCAGGCGGGCGAGCGCTACAAGTACGGCTTCGTCACCGACATCGAGAGCGTGAAGGCCCCCAAGGGCCTCAACACCGATATCGTGCGTTACATCTCGGCCAAGAAGAACGAGCCTGCATGGATGCTCGAGTGGCGCCTGCAATCCTTCGAGCGCTGGCTGTCCATGCGTGAACCCGACTGGGCGAAGCTCAACTATCCGCGGATCGACTACCAGGACGCCTATTACTATTCCGAGCCCAAGGCCAAGCCGAAGCTCGAAAGCCTCGACGAAGTCGACCCCAAGCTGCTCGAGACCTACAAGAAGCTTGGCATCCCGCTGACCGAGCAGAAACTCCTCGCCGGTGTGGCCGTCGACGCCGTCTTCGACAGCGTCTCGGTAGCCACCACCTTCAAGGGCAAGCTCGCCGAGGCCGGCGTGATCTTCTGCCCCATGTCGGAGGCGCTCCAGAAGCACCCCGATCTGGTGCGCAAGTACCTGGGCACCGTCGTGCCCAACACCGACAATTTCTTCGCGACACTGAACTCCGCCGTGTTCAGCGACGGT
>JBILGJ010000163.1:0-6532 GCA_044351125.1 Micropepsaceae bacterium | reverse complement strand
CGCTTCCAGACGACCACCTCCGACTGCAAATGGGCTGGCGGCATGGCCGAAGACAGGATGGCGTCACGCAACTCTGCCCGGGGATGCAGGAGCCGGCGCTCCTGGTTGAAGCTCAGCCAGACCGGCAGGTCGCCTCTCTCGATGAAGACGCTGAGGGCCGCACGCACCTCGGGACGGTCAAAGTCGGCAATGGAATTCACGGCCCGGCCAATCACATAGGACCGCTCGAACGGGTTCTGGGGCGCAGGATTGTCCTCGATCGTGAACATCACCCCGATGCGATCCGGCCTCAAAGCGTCGGGCATGGTGCCAACCCGCCGCCACAGGCAGTAAAAGGTGCGGCAAGGCTCCGGCCGCTTGTCGTGGATGTTGCAGCTGCTGCCCGAGCAATGCCCGCACATGACGCCCGCCTCCTTGGTGAGGCCAGGAGCATTGACACGCAGCACGACGCAGCACGCCACGCAGGATCCGCAATCACGGCCCGGCACGAGCCCGGCCTCCGTTTCAACCGCTGTCATCATGTCCTCCGAAGGCTTGAAGCTTGTGCAGGTGACGCCCTGCCCGGTCGCCACAATCCTATCTGATGGACACGCGTTAATGAAACAGGTGACCCGTTGGACGCAGCCTGGCTTGCAGCCATGAGGCATAATGGCATACGACCACCGTTCCCAAACCAGCGAGGAACGGCATGCACGGCAGGGCCTTATTGACGACAGCATCTTTTGTCGCGCTTGCGGCATGCACCACGATCGACCAGCCGACAAGCCAAGACCTGTTCATGACGAACCTCGGAACATTCTGCGGCAAGTCGCTTGAAGGCAGGCTGGCCAATGGTGACGCGACCGATAAGGACTTCGCGTCCAGCCGCCTCATCATGGGCCCGGTGCGATGCGAGATGAACGAGATCTCGATCCCCTTCGCCGTCGGCGAGAACCGGACCCGAACCTGGGTCATCACCCGGACATCTGATGGAGTAAGGCTGAAACACGTTCACCGCCACGCGGACGGCCACGAGGACACCGTCTCGCGCTACGGCGGCGACACGGCCGCCCCCGGCACCGCCACGCGCCAGGAATTCCCTGTGGACCAGTTTTCCAAGGAGCTGTTTCTCGCAAACAAGCTCGAGCGGTCGGTGACCAACACATGGGCGGTGGAAGCCGTGCCCGGCAAGCTCTTTGCCTATGAGCTGCGTCGCGCAAACCGCTTCTTCAGGGTCGAGTTCGATGACGCGTCGGCCGCGACCCCGAAATAAAACGGGCGCCCACGAAGGGGCGCCCGCAATCAGTTCAATGGTCTGATGGCTTAGCCGCCAACCACGACGGCGCCGTAGTCCATCTGGTTGAACGACGGACCCGAACGGTCCTGCTCCATCTTGGTGCCATCGACGCCGAACGAGAACGTCACGCCGACCTTGATCGTGTGCGTGTCCTTCTCATAGGACGGTCCGACCACTGCGTCGGCTTCCGACGTGCGGCCTTCATAGGCAACGAACAGGCTGAGCGGTTCCTTCGGTTCCGGACGGTACTCGACCTTCGCACCCCAGTGGATCGTCTCGACATCCCAGTTGCCGAAATCGGCTTCGCCAGAGATGTAGCCAAGGCTGGCCGAGAACGTCGTCTTCTCGTTCGCGTAGTAACGGACTTCACCGCCGACATACCAAGCGTCGTTCAGGAACAGGTCATCGGCGCCGCCCATCAGCGTATCGCTGCTGGAGTCGAGATAACCGGCGTTCAGGCCGATCGTGATGTTGTCGAGGTAGTACTGGCCTTCCACGCCCGCAAAATAATAGTCAGCCGTGACAAGCGCGGCACCGGACGAGACTCCAACGCCACCAACAACGCCCGCCGCGAACTGGTTCGTGCGGTAATAGAGGTGCGCCGTACCCTGCACGCCCGTGTCACGATCGAGGTCGAGCCCGTTCGAGTCCGCGAACGAAGCGACGCCAAGCATGTCAACCTGCAGGTTGATGTTGCTCGAGAAGGCGACATTCAGCTTCGCTTCGCCGCCGAGCGACGCAAACGAGTCGTCGAACGCGCCGGCGATGTCGTCCTGAAAGGTCTGACCGACCGCCAGGCTGATGTTGCCGCTAAACTTGTTCGCACCGGCAACGGCGCCTGCGCCCGACAGTGCGATGGTGAGAAGTGCAGTGCCGGCCATTCCGGCAGCTTTCCAGTTCATTCAAGCCTCCATTTACCCAGGGATGTGAAGTCGTTTTTGCTGTCCGGCCAGCTTGTCGCTTACGTTATGTGCCAGCGGAAAAGACGGCGGACAATCACACGCACAATTGAGCCAAGTAAAGGAATAACTACATTGGTCATGGAGACAAATTGACAGGCCGTAAAATTCGTTAATTTGAAGTAATTTAGATGGTTAATTACCCTTATTGGATTACCTCCATCGGAACCTGACTTCCCCGGCGGATGGAATCGCAAAAACAGGACTCAACAAATCGGTGTGCGCGCAAGAAAGCGGGGCCGCACGCTGGCGTTGAGGCCTGTTACGATTTACTATTCGTCAGTTCCGTGGGGGAACGAAAAGTCAGGTTTGGGGATCAGGCGTGGAAGCGCTCATCAAGACATTCAGCACGTGGATTATCTACCTGGCGAGCCTGCCCGCCTCCGTGTGGATCAGCGCAGCCTTGGCGATATTGCTCGGCATCGCCGTATGGGGCTGCTTCCGGCTCTGGCAGCATTTGCATGCAACAGAGGAACGCGTTCATGCGCGGCTTGCGCAGACGCAGATCAAGACGTGGGAACCAGTCGCAAGCGATCTCGAGCGCAATGCAGCGAAGTCTGCAACAGTGGCGCAGACGTCGCTGGTCAATCACCTTGTGATCCTGAATGCAGCTGTCGAAGCAAAGGTTCGCGCTGGCGATTGGCGCCAGGCCCTCGTCATGACAAGGAATTTCCTGTCTTACGCAGTGCATGCCATCAGTGCGCCGTACATGGACGACAGCAATCTGCACACATGTGCAAATCTGATCACCGGCCGTCTGCAGCAATACCCCGATCTCTCCGCCGCCAACGGCGAACTGCCGAGCGACGCGGTTGATCTTCTCGAGAAGCTGACCCTGAGCCTCGACAAGGCGGATCCCGGTGGACGCATCATGCAGGTGCGCGCACTGATCATGGAATGCCTCAACAAGATCGATCCCGACTACTTTCCAGCCAGCGAGCAACACGCAGCCTGACCAGCCGCCCCGCGTCATTCTGCGCCATGGCCGGCACGCCAGATGTTCTGTATTTGTTCAAGACGCCGATCAGGCCTCTCAGGCCCCACCGCGGACACAGGCCAGCCACGCATCACGCCCTCGATGACGAAAGATGCGTGACGAAAGTGTCTCTCGTGTAACAGGTCGCGCAACTGGCAGGAGAGCCCAGCACACGTAAATCACAATCCGCGAAACACACGACGAAAGTGTATCTCGTGTAACAGCAGGATCGCCTGCTGACACCAGTCGGAAGATTCAGACGCTCACCGTCTTCAGGTAGGCCTCGAACACCTTCGGGTCAGGCCGATGCTGCTGAAGGTACAGGATCACACGGTGGATCTGCACATCGTCAACGCCCATTTTCTTGAGCTTTGCGACATGGGCCGGATCACGCAACGCGCTCACCAGCTGCACGGGAGATCTCGACGCATAGTCCGAAATCGTTTCCTTGATCGCCTTCAGCACTTTCTGGTTCCCGCCCATCACAGCCCCCTTGGAAGTTGGCTCTTCTATAGCATAACCTTCGCAGCAAATGCATGCAGGGCGCTCGCTTCCCGGGCAGGGCGAAACCTCACGGTACCATTCGCCTGCCGGGCGACACGCCATTGGCATCAAAGGAACGTGCACATGAACACGCAGTACCTTGCAACGATCGGCCGCATCATCATCGGACTGTTCTTCCTCGCCGCCGGAGCATCCAAGATCATCAACCCGGCGCCCGCCGCGCAGATCGCTCACATGATGGACAGCGGCGTACCGTGGCCGGAACTCATGTTCACACTGGCTGCGGCCTGCGAGACAACAGCCGGACTGTGCTTCATCCTCGGCCTGCATGTGCGGCTTGTGTCGCTGCTGCTCTTCGCCTTCACGATATTTGTGTCCGTCCTGCTGCACGCCTTCTGGACCTTCGACGCTCCCGAGCGCACCACCCAGATGATCATGTTCCTCAAGAACATCGCCCTCTCGGGCGGCCTTCTGGCCTTCGCAGGTTTCGGGGCTGGCAAGCTGTCCCTGGATAACTGGTTCGGCAAGGGCGACTGACGGCCCGACGCGCGGCCAAGCCCCTAGCGGGGAATGGTCGGCGACAGCGGCAGCGCCAGCGAGCGCCCATGCGCAAGCATGGCACTCTGCACGGCCTCGCTGGCGACCAGCGCGCGCAGCCGATAGTTGAAATCACGCACATCCGTGCCGGGCCTCGAGCGGTCTTCGAACAGCTGCGCCGCCAGGATGGCCGTTACACGCTGCTCGGGCATGGACAGCATGGCCACCAGCTGGTCCCGCGCCTGCTCCTGACGCCCGGCACACAGGCGGGCATGAAACAGTTCGGCTTGTGCGCCAAGCAGCTCAAGCTGGACAAGCGCCGCGTCGCGCCGCTCCGTCCGGCCAAGATCATGCGCCGCACAGGCCATAACCTTCAGCCCCCCCGCGATCGTCTCGACACCCTGGATGGTTCCAAGCATCAGCATGGCACCCTCGTCGTCTTCGCTGCGCTCCATCAGGTCGGCGATCTCGACCCGCAACGCCGCAGTCAGGGCAGACTGCTCCTTCAGCATCTCCTTGGCCGTGCGGCGCGCCGCCCATGCCTCACCCATGTCGGCATAGGCGTGGCCAACCTCGAGCCGGAGCGCCGCGCTGGCAACACCCTGCCCGCTGCGCGCCTTCTCGATGGCATTGAGCCCCAGGTGCACCGCCTCGTCGGGGCGGCCAATCGCCCGAAGCGAACGCATCATCTCGAGCCAGTCAGACGAATGCAGGCGCGGCTGCTCCAGCCGCGCCTGGATGCCACGGTCAACCCGCGCGACCAGGGCACCGGGCTTCAGCAGCTGGCGCACCGCCGGATAGTTCCAGAGCGGCGAAAACGTGTTGTCGGACAGAAGCAGGCTCAGCGGCACCGGCGCCTCCAGCGCCAGCGTCTCGCGGGCCGCCGCCTCCGGGCGGTTCTGGCGCAGGAGCACGCTCACATAGCGCAGGCGGATGGTGTCAGGGACATGCGCGCCGGAAGGTCCCGTATAGCGCCCCTCGACAAGCCGCGTGACCAGCGGGTCGCGCTGCGGCGAGTTGCTGGCCTCAAGCGCATTGAGGATCCCCTCCATCAACCCGCGACGCAGACGGTTGGCAAGCAGGAACGACTTGTCATCCAGCCCCAGGATGAGCCGCGCCGCGTCTTCATGCTGCCCGCAGGTGCTGAGGATCGAAACGACAGATGCCCAGTTATAGGCGTTGGGATGCAGACGCTGCCGCTCGCGCACCACGGCCTGCGCCGCATCGAAGGCACCCGTTGCGCCAAGCGCCCGTGCCTTAAGATAGGCAGCCCAGTCGGCATCCGGCTCGGTCAGCGTGCCCGAGGCTTCGGCCTTCGCGACCAGCCCCAGCGCGTCTTCAGGCCGGCTCTCGTCGATCGCGGCAGCGGCCTGCTCGAGCCCGGCATGAAGCGCAGGCGGCACCACCGGCTGCGTGGGCGCAGCCGCAACCGTCGCGGCCTGGACAAGCCACGCGGCACAGAACAGCAATGCCATCAAACCCTTCACGGCAGGCGCCCCCAACGTCTTTCCGCCAGCAGAGCATAGCAAGACGCGCGCGCGTCTTGAACCAACATGCAGGCCACCCGCGAGAGCCCTGTGGCTCGGATGCCACGCGCCGTCGGGCCAAAACCGGGGGAACAACTCAGGTGTTGAACCGGAAATGCATGACGTCGCCGTCGCGCACGACATAGTCCTTGCCCTCAAGCCTCAGCTTGCCTGCATCGCGCGCACCCGCCTCGCCCTGACAGGCGATGTAGTCGTCATAGGCGATGGTCTCGGCCCGGATAAAGCCCCGCTCGAAGTCTGTATGGATGACGCCGGCAGCCTGCGGCGCCCTCGCCCCGACATGGACCGTCCACGCACGCGCCTCCTTGGGCCCCACCGTAAAGAACGTGATCAGGTGCAGGAGCGAATAGCCCGCGCGGATCAGCCGGTTCAGTCCCGGCTCCTCGAGCCCCATCGTGGCAAGAAAATCGGCGCGCTCCTCGGCCGGCAACTGCGCAAGCTCCGACTCGATTTTCGCTGAAATGATCACGAACGCAGCGCCTTCCGCCTTGGCCCGCGCCTCGACCCGCTTCGTGTAGTCATTGCCCCCCAGGGCCGACGCCTCATCGACATTCGCAACATAGACAACGGGTTTCGAGGTCAGCAATTGCAGTTGCTGGAAGACGGGCCGCTGCTCGTCGGATACCTTCACAAGCCGCGCAGGCTTGCCATCCCGCAGCATGCCAAGCGCGGCCTGCATCACGTCGGCCTGCACCTTGGAATCCTTGTCCCCCTGCTTGGCCTTCTTCTCGAT
>JBILGJ010000076.1:0-9626 GCA_044351125.1 Micropepsaceae bacterium | reverse complement strand
GGCAGGCGCCGCTCGAGGCTGTCGAGATCCGACAGCATGAGTTCGGTCTCGACCGTCTCGGCATCTGCGATGGGGTCGATCCTGTTCTCGACATGCGTGACATCTCCATCATCGAAGCAGCGCAGCACATAGGCCACAGCATCGACCTCGCGGATATGCGACAGGAACTGGTTGCCCAAACCTTCACCCTGCGAGGCGCCGCGCACCAGGCCTGCAATATCGACGAATGTCAGTCGCGTGGGGATGATCTGCGCCGACTTCGCGATCCGCGCCAGCGCATCAAGCCGCGGGTCGGGCACGGCAACCTCGCCCACGTTGGGCTCGATCGTGCAGAACGGATAATTCGCAGCCTGCGCCGCCGCGGTCTGCGTCAGCGCGTTGAACAGCGTGGACTTGCCGACATTCGGCAAACCGACAATCCCGCATTTGAAACCCATCTTCAGCCTTCCTTCTTGGCTTTGACGCCGACCTGCGGCGCGGGCTTTACATCAGCCGTTGCCGTCAGCAGCGCAATCCTGTTCATGAAACCGGTATCGTCATGGTCCACCAGCAGGGGAGCAGCACTCGCCACCGCCTTGAGCAGGGGCTCAAGCCACACCCGCTCGTCCTTTGCAAAGTTCCCAAGCACATAGCCCTGCACGCGCGCCTTGTCGCCGGGATGCCCGATGCCCAGGCGGACCCGCCAATAGGCATTGCCGGCATGCGTGGAAATCGAGCGAAGCCCGTTGTGCCCGGCATTCCCGCCGTCCCGCTTCACCCTGACCTTGCCCGGCGCAAGGTCAAGCTCGTCATAGATGACAAACACGTCCTCGAGGCCAATCTTGTGAAAGGCCATCGCATCCTGCACCGAGGTACCGCTCTCGTTCATGTAGGTCATCGGCTTCAGCAGCAGCACCTTTTCCGGCCCGCCCTTTCCGGCAAGCGTGCCCTCGCGCACATGCCCGCGAAACTTGGACTTCACCGGACCAAATCCGTGCGCATCCGCAATGGCATCGGCAGCCATGAAGCCGATGTTGTGGCGATTGCCCTGGTAAGTGTCCCCGGGATTGCCGAGACCGACGATGAGCAGCATGTCAGACCGAACCTCGATGCCTCAAACGAAAGCGGCTGCCAAGGACCATTGGCAGCCGCAACAATAGCCGCGACAACGCGGAAGGGTATTACTTCTTCGCCGGTGCGGCCTTGGCGGCAGCAGCCGGAGCCGCAGCAGCCTTGCCACCAGCCGCGGGAGCCTTGCCACCAGCCGCCGGAGCGGCAGCAGCCGGAGCCGCAGCCTCGGCAGCGGCGGGCTTGGCTTCGGCTTCGAGGAACGCCGACGGAGCCGCGACAGTCGCTACCGTGAAGTCACGCGTGCGGATCACGGGCACAAGGCCTTCCGGCAGCTTGATCGCCGAGATGTGGAGGCTGTCGCCGATGTCCATGCCGGCAAGGTCCACCTCGATGAACTGCGGGATGTTGTCCGACGGACAGACGAACTCGATCTCGTGGCGCACGATGTTCAGAACGCCGCCACGCTTCAGGCCAGGCGAGTCCGCATGGTTGTTGAAGTGGACCGGAATGAACAGGCGAATGCGCGAGCCCGGGATCAGCGCCTGGAAGTCCGCATGGATCGGGCGGTCGGTGACCGGATCGACCTGCACCTCGCGCGGGATCACCCGCATCTTCTCGCCTTCGACGTCGAGGACGATCAGCGTCGAGGTGAAGCGACCGGTCTGGTACGGCTTCTCCATGTCGCGATAGGAAATCTGGATGTGACGCGACTTGCCAGCCTCGCCATAGATCACGGCAGGCACATTGCCCGAGCGGCGCACGGCGCGGGCCGCACCCGTTCCGGTGCCCTCGCGCTTCTTCGCCGAGATGACTGTGAGGGAGCTGTCGACTTGCTTGTTCATGTGTGAACCCTTTCAGGTGGCCGCGATGGCCGCCTTATCTTGTTCTGTCCGCCAATCGGAAAGAGGCGCGGGGTGTAGCCGAAGCCATGCCAAAACTCAATGCGACCCGCGCGGGAGCAGCGCATCGTAAATTTCACAGATATTCCCGGGATTAGGCGGGGAAGCCTAGTCGAAAAGGCTGGAAACCGAGCGTTCCTCGGCAATCCGCTTGATGGCCTCGCCCAGCAACTCGGCGGTCGGCAGGATGCGGATATTGGCACAGCCCCTGACAGCCTCGGTTGGCGCGATCGAATCCGTGATGACAAGCCCCTTGAGTGCCGACCCGCGAACACGGGCGACAGCGCCGCCCGACAGCACGCCATGGGTCGCATAGGCATAGGTGGCCTTGGCCCCCTTCTGCATCAGCGCCTCGGCGGCATTGCAGAGCGTTCCGGCGCTGTCGACGATGTCGTCGATCAGGATGCACACGCGCCCCGAGACGTCACCGATGATGTTCATCACCTCGGACTCGCCCGCACGCTCGCGGCGCTTGTCGACGATCGCGAGGTCCGCATTGATCCGTCGCGCCAGCGCACGCGCGCGCACCACGCCACCCACGTCTGGCGACACGACCATCAGGGCTTCGCCGGCAAAGCTCTTCTTGATGTCGTTCTCGAAGATCGGCGCGGCGAAAAGGTTGTCGGTCGGAATGTCGAAGAAGCCCTGGATCTGACCCGCATGAAGGTCGAGCGTCAGCACGCGCCCCGCGCCGGCCTGCGTGATGATGTTGGCGACCAGCTTGGCCGAGATGGGCGTGCGCGGCCCGGGCTTCCGGTCCTGGCGCGCATAGCCGAAATAGGGGATCACCGCCGTCACGCGCTTGGCAGAGGCACGACGAAGCGCATCGATGCAGATCAGCAGTTCCATCAGGTGGTCGTTCGCCGGGAACGACGTGGACTGGATTACGAATACGTCCTCGCCTCGGACATTCTCCTGGATCTCCACGAAGACTTCCATGTCGGCAAAGCGGCGAACGATGGCCTTGGTGAGGGGCACATGCAGGTACTCGCCGATCTGGGTGGCAAGGGGATGATTGCTGTTGCCAGAGAGAAGCTTCATGCGGCGATACCCTTGAAGACGCCGGCGCTTGTAGCAACCGGGCACCGCCGATGCAACGCGACTTAACTGCCACCAGCCGCGCGAATCTGTTGAAGAACCTGCCACATTCCGTCGGCAGCGGCTTCCGCAGCATAGGCAGCCGTCGCGCCCCACTTTCTCCCCAGCTTGCCACGTTCCACCGGATTTTCCTGGACGAGCGTGCCCGCATCTTTCCCGTCTTCGGCCACGAGCGTCCAGACGAGCCTTACACGATCCTCCGTGGCGCTGAGCCGCGAGACGGAAACCAAGCAATCAACGCGCCAGGCCTTCGCGGTCTTTGTCTTCTCGATCTGCGCGCCCTTTGCGCGCAGCGCGCCTTCCAGCGCAAGGGCCAGCGCGCGATTGCCATCCCCGGGCGCACCCGAGATGCGTCCAACGCGCACCTTCAGCGCGTCTTCAACCGCAACAGCCTGCCCTTCTCCCACCGGCGCAGTCCCAGGCTGGCTAAGCACCCCCAGAACGCGCGCACTGACAGCGCCGGCTATGTCCGCAAGGCGAGGCACGACAGTATCTGCAGTCTCGCCGGTAAACGTGGTCGTGAACTGCTCGCGCATCACGCCGTCACGATCGACAAGGCGCCAGACAATCACGCCCACCCGAGGGCCCCGCTTGTCCGACACATATGTGCCGGCAAACCGCCCCCGAAGGGTCCATGCGCCGGGTGAAGGCACCGTCGGCGTGGCGATGTCGCGCGCATCGAGGGCCCGGATCACCCGGGACTGGAGATCCGGGCCAAAACTCGCCTCGAGCCCACGGGGCGCCTCGACGACCACACTGGCCATGCCGAGCGACGGCACGAGGATAGCCTCGTTGCGCGGCATGCCCTCGAAGGCGCGCGGAATGGCAAAGGGATCTTCCATGCCGAGCGGCTCGGTGATCGAGGCACATCCCGCAACCCAAAGCAGCAGTGCAGGAACACAAAGGCGAAGGATCTGGGTCATGGCTTCAGCATGATTGCAGAGAGGTTTCGGCCATACTGCGTCTCGCCGCGATGCGTGGTCCGGCGAAACGAGAAATGCGTGTCTTCGCCCTTGTACGTGCACACACCAAGGACGTCGCGCTGGCGAACGCCCGCCTGGTCCAGTCGCATGTCCACGAACCCGGGCAGGTCGAACATGAAATGGTCGGCACGCGATGAGGCCACGAAGAAACGGCCAAGCGCTGGCGAGGCATCGACGAACCGCTTGTGGAACTCGGGGCCGACTTCGTAGGCGCCTTGGCTGATGCAGGGACCGACAGCCGCCACCATGCGCGCGGGGCTGGCCCCATGCTCCACCATGCGCGCAACCACAGCCTCGATCACGCCCTTGAACGCACCCTGCCAGCCCGCATGCGCACAGCCGATCACGCCCGCCTGCGCATCGGCGAGCAGCACGGGCGCACAATCGGCAGCCAGTACACCCAGCGCAATGCCCGGCACGGTCGTCACCATCGCATCGCCACGTGGCGCATTCTCGCGCGTCCATGGCGCGGTCACATCGACAACATCCGCACTGTGGATCTGGTAAGCCGTGATGATCTGGTCCACCTGCACGCCCAGTCCGGACGCGATGACACGCCGGTTCTCGCGCACAAGCGCAGGATCATCGTCCGACCCGTACCCGCAGTTCAAAGACGCAAAGACGCCGGTCGAGACGCCACCCTGGCGTCCCCAGAACCCGTGCAGGACGCCATCGCAGTCCCGAAGCGGGCGTGAAACAAGCATGGCGGTCACCGGCTGAACCCTGCGGGCACGAGTGATGGGGGAAACGAAGCGCACAACACCTTGAACAGGGTGCCCATTGCCTCCGGCGCCGTCAACCGCGTCAGCGCATTCTGCAGCGCCTGCGCCTGCGCAGGCGTGGCGTGGCGCGACACGATCTCGGTCCGGGCGCCGGCACCGAGGTCCCGCAGGAATTCTCCCTGCCCGCGCACCGGCCACACCTTGGCGCCGGCGCGCATCAGGCTTCCGGCAAGCGCATCGAAATCCACATGGAAGGTGATGTCCGCGCTCCCGGGTGCCGCAAGGACGGGACAAGGAGCGTGCGCACGCAAGGCCTGGAGCGTGTCGCCCGTTGCCGGCCCCTCATAGCCATAGTCGATGGCAAGCAGTGCCCCGGTGCTGCCCACAAGCGCCTCGCCCAGCGCCCGGGCCACGCGGATCGCCGACGTCGAAATCTCGTGCACGCTGCCATCCTTGGCCCCGACAAGCCGTGCAGGCACGAGCGACGAGAAGTCCGCATCCTCGTCAAGCGCAAAGACCAGCCGCTCGTTTGGATCAAGCCCCACCATGCGCTCGCGCCAGCGCCCATTCAGCTTCACGAGCTGGCGCGCCGGCAGCGCATCGAAGAATTCGTTGCAGACGACGATGAGCGGCGCTCCCGCGGCCAGCACTTCGGCGGACGCATGCCACGTGATCTCCGCCATGCCCGCAAGCCGTGCTCGCTGCACGTCACGCAACCGCGGGCTCGTTTCCACAAGCTCGACGCGCGCCCCGCGAAGGAACGCAGGGCGGATACGCGCGACCCTCAGGATGTCCGACATCAGCGTCCCGTTGCCCGGACCCAGCTCGACAAGCCGGAAAGACGGTGGAGCCCCCATCTTCTCCCATGTGTCGACGCACCATAGGCCGATGCATTCACCGAACACCTGCGAAATCTCGGGCGCGGTGATGAAGTCCCCGTCCCGCCCGAAGGGCTCCCGGCTCGCATAATAGGACTGCGGATGCCCGCTCGCTGCGATCAGGAAGAACTGCTCGACGCTGATGGGTCCGTTTTCGCGGATCTGCGCCTTGATGAACCGTTCGACCTCGTTCATGGCGTCAGCAGCGCCGGTCCCTTGCGGTAAAGCGCATACCACGTGAACAACGCACCCACGCCCAGCATGAACAGCGACAGCAATGTCCCCATGGTGACAAGGCCACCGAACACCAACTGCCCGGAGTCGCGGAAGAACACCTCGACAAGGATACGAAACACGGCATACCCGATCCAGAACGCCGCAATTACAAGACCGGGCCGGCGCAGCGCGCCAAATCGCGCAACCATGAAGTGGAGGATCAGGAACAGCACGATGCCCTCCAGGAATGCCTCATAGAGCTGCGAGGGGTGCCGGCCGGGATTGCTGAGAACGGTCCCGTCCGGCGCACGGATGGCTGCCGCGGGAAACTGGAAGGACCATGGCACGTCCGTGATCTTGCCGTAGAGCTCGCCATTGATGAAGTTTGCGATCCGGCCGAGGAACAGCCCGATAGGAGCCGCCACCGCAACGAGATCCCCCAGCGCCACCATGTCGATCCCCCGGCGGCGCGCAAACAGGATCACGGCCAGCGCCACCCCGATGGCACCACCATGGAAGGACATGCCGCCCTCCCAGGCCGCCAGGATCCGCCACGGCTCACCCAGGAACTTCTCGGTCTCGTACACAAGGCCGTAGAAGAGCACATAGCCGATCCGCCCGCCGAGGATGACGCCGACAGCAGCCCACACGAAAAGATCCCCAATGTGGTCCGCCGTGACCTGCGGCTTGCCGTTGAACGGCGTCCCCATCCACAGGCTTGGGCTGCGCACCAGCCGGAGAATGTACCACCAGGCCAGGAGAAGGCCCACGATATAGGCCAAGGCATACCAGCGGATGGCGAAGGGTCCGATCTGGATGAGGACGGGATCGATGTCCGGAAAGGGAAGCATGAAGGGCTGCTCGCGCGTGGGGAACCGGAAAGATACGGTGACACAATAAGACCCGCTTGCGCGGATCGACGGGAAGCATTCATAGCCCATCTCGCGCCACATTGCCCCCCGGAACCGGACGAAAACAGCGCAAAACAGCAGGGAACGGCACGTGAAAAAATGATTCACAGCAGTGGAAATCAGTCTGTCCGCAGGACATCCCCAAGGAGAATTACCAGCGGTGACACAGTCCACATGAAGAATGCGTCATTCGCTCGGAGGACTCTTGCACGGGATTCAACCTTTGGTGCACGCTCCCATGCATGGGAGGTGCTTCGCGCCGGGCCACAAGATGTGGACCACGCGTAATCCGGACACGGAGCACCTGCCTGCGTACCTTTCTACATTGCTCTCAAGTGCAGCCGCCGCCGGCCCACCCCGGCGGCGGGCTGACTCTGGGGGGCGGAAAAGGCAGATCGTCAGATGAACACATTGCAGCTGGTTGCCCCCTCCTCCGGAGACAATCCCCTGGACCTCGTCGAGCAGCTCGCAGCCCAGAACGACTGGCTGTACGACCGGCAGGGCGAGGACGAAATGCACCTTTCGTTCCCCGGACAGAACACCGATCACCACCTGTCCTTCAACTGGCGTTCGAATGTGGAAACGCTGCAGGTTTCCGTGCAGCTTGAAGTCAAGGCACCCCGCAACAAGCGCGGGGAAGTCGCCGCCCTCATCAACATCATCAACGAGCAGCTCTGGCTCGGCCATTTCGAGATGTGGCCCGACAGCGGGCAGGTCACCTACCGGCACGGATTGCTGCTCCGCAACGCAATGGGCACCCCGGAACAGTGCGAAGGCATGATCGACGCGGCTCTTGAAGCCTGCGAGCGCTATCATTCGGCCTTCCAATTTGTGATCTGGGCTGGCAAATCTGCAGCCGAGGCAGCAGCATCGGCAGTATTCCAGTGTCAGGGAACAGCCTGAACAACACGACGCGACACGGTCCCGTCCGCACGATTCCAGGCCCGGTCGCCATCATCGGCGCGGGCAACATGGGGGGCGCCATAGCACGCGCCCTTCTCACCGTGCTTCAGGAACGCCAACTCGTCCTCATCGATCCCAATCCCAATCCAGCGATTGCCCGCGCCATGAATGACGCGGGCGTGGCAGTCTTGGCCGACGCCGCCGGATTGAAGGCAAACCCGCCAGCCATCATCCTGCTGGCCGTCAAGCCGCAGGTGATGTCAGAGGTCGCACCCGACTACCGGCAGTTCGCATCCACAGCCCTCTTTGTCTCGATCGCCGCGGGGACAACGCTTGCAAGCCTGGATGCATGGCTCGGCGCGCCAGCTGCCCTCGTCCGGTGCATGCCGAACCTGCCCGCCTCGATAGGCATGGGGATAACCGCAGGGGTCGCCAAACAGGGCACGCCACCCGAAGCCCGCGCGGCAGCCGAGACGCTGATGCGCTCTGTCGGCGATTTTGTCTGGCTGGACAACGAATCACAGATCGACGCAGTCACAGCAGTGTCCGGATCAGGTCCGGCCTATGTCTTTCATCTTGTGGAGTGCCTTGCGGCAGCAGCCCGCAGCCAGGGCCTTCCCGACGAAATCGCGAAGGTCCTGGCGCGCCGGACCGTCGAGGGTGCAGGCGCCCTGCTCGCGGCGAGCGGACAGGCGCCGGAAGTCTTGCGCGCATCCGTGACCAGCCCCGGCGGCACCACGGAAGCCGCATTGAAGGTGCTGATGGACGGCCAACGCAACGAAAGGCTTCTGGTCGATGCCGTCGCCGCAGCAACGCGGCGGGCACGCGAACTTGCCGGTTAGATGATGGGTCAGGGACAAAGCAATTCATGACGGCGAGAAAGACGCCCGAGCAGAAACTGATCGCAGCCGCCACGGCAGAAATCGTTGCGCAAGGATGGGCGGCATTCAGCCTGACGAAGGCCGCGCGCAAGGCAGCCATTCCATTGGCCACGCTTTACGAGATCTGCCCGGGGAAGTCGGCCCTCCTCTCGCTCATGGGCAAGGAGGTTGATCTGGCTTTCCTCAGGCAGGATCACGCGGTCGATGCGCAGATGCCCGCACGGGATCGGGCATTCGACGCCATCCTCTTCTGGTTCGAGCATCTGGAGCCGATCAGGCCTGTGCTGATGGCGATCCGCGACGCGGGCAAGGAAGACCCGGCCCTGCTTGTCGACCTGCTCCCCATGGCCGCACGCAGCGCAAACTGGATTGCCGAGGTCGCACGCCTGCCCGATACCGGCTGGCGCGGCTTTGCCGTGACGCGCGGTATTGCCCTGCTCATGGCAGACACACTGCCCGTCTGGCTTGATGACGAACGCGATCTCGCCCGCACCATGGCGCATCTCGATCGCAGGCTCCGCACGATCGAGGAATGGAACGAAACCCTGCAGGGCCTTCGCCGGGACGCCACCGCCGGCACGGATGAGGACGAACCCTTCGGTCCCTAGACCGGAAGCCGGATCACGGCACGAAGCCCGCCCATCGGGCTGTCCTCAAGCAGGATGTCGCCACCATGGCCGCGCGCGATGTCGCGCGCGATGGCAAGCCCGAGCCCGGCACCACCCGTCGCCAGCGATCGCCCGCTGTCGAGCCTGTGGAAAGGCCGGAACGCCTCTTCACGCCGCTCGGCGGGAATGCCGGGGCCATCGTCGTCGACCACGATGGCAACCGCATGCGGCTCTTCCACCGCGGACACCCGCACATGGGTCCCGTGGCGAACCGCGTTCTCAACGAGGTTTACCACGCAGCGCCTGAGTGCATTCGGACGCACCGACGCCGCAAGTGTCTCGGGAACCTCCACCTCGACATGTTTGCCCGGTGCCTTGCCGTCAGCCTTGCGCTGCGCATTCGCACCCACGTCGCGCAGCAACTGCGCCAGATCCGTCTCGCTCGCCGCCTCGCCCGCCTGCCCGCGGGCAAAGGCA
>JBILGJ010000221.1:0-5355 GCA_044351125.1 Micropepsaceae bacterium | reverse complement strand
ATGCCAGAGAAAAGGGCGCCTGACATCATGAGCGCAAGGACGATGCCTGCAATGGACACAGCAATTGATCCAACTGCTGTGTCACCCGAAATCAGCGGAACGCTGGTCAGTACCGCTATGGCCGGGATCAGGATCTTCAGCGTCCAGGCGAAGGGGAGAATGCATGCCGTGAGCGCAGGCACCCATGACAGGCGCTCGCGCATCGAGAGTCCGCGGCCGAATACAGGATCGCGGATCAGTGCCGCGTCGATCGTGCCAATTCGCTGCGCGAGGCGGGCCTGCAGGTGGTCCCTTACCGTGTCGGGGGCAATGACAGCCACCATCGGCCGGTCGACGATACCACGGTTCCATTTCCTCTCGGCTGCGCGGATCCTGGCCACAGCGTCTGGCCTGCAGTTTGTCCGTGTCATCGATCCGCATGACGAAAGGGCGGCGCGCAGCCATACGGTTTTCATGCCGATGCCAAGTGGGCTCGGGGCCCCTGCGGGTGCTTTCAGGCACGACTTGAAATAGGGACCCGGATCGTTGGGGAGGCGCTGGGTGACGTCGATGTCCGTCAGCATCGGGTCCCCGTCGATCGAGAATGTTGGAATGTCGCAGAAAGCGAGGCTGGCATTGGCGTCGAAGGCGCCAGCCACTCGTTGCAGGAGGTCCGGGGTTGGTGCATCGCCCGCCTGGAGGAAGAGCATGAGGCTGCCGCCGGTCCGGGCGATCGCGGCGTTCATCGCCGTTCCCGCAGGTATGTCGTGTGACGTCGGGATCCAGGTTGCGCCCGTGCGTTCGGAAAGAGCAAGCAGGGCGGCCGCATTGGTCACCGCCTTGCCGTGGCCGACGAGGTGAAGGTTCACAAGTTGGCGTGGGTAGTCCAGCTGTGACGCAACAGCCAGTGTATAGGTTGCCTTGGGCGCTTGCCTGGGATCGGAGACAAGCACAAAGACATCAATGCTGGGCAATTCGAAGTCTGGAACCCCAACGGGTTCAACCTTGATCCATGGAGACATGAATTCCGAGACGGCGGCCGTGATCAGGGCCAGCGCCATGAAACCCTCGATCACCAGCAGGATGACGGAGAGGGTCAGGCCTGTTGAGGTCAGGCCGTCCAGCGACTGGTCGACGCGCCAGATCAGGTGAAGCAGGAGCCCCGCGGCGCACAACCCCAGGAAGAAGGCACGCTGCCTGGAAATGACGCGCCATGAGAAACGATAAGAAAGACGACCCGTTTCAGCCGGATTTGCCACCTGAATGCCCCTCGAAATCCCTCAGCGAATCGCCCCGAATCGCTGACCCCAGAGAATCGCAAGTTGAGTCGCACAACCAGTGGCAAGAAAGACTCAGGCCAGCTATTTGGACGTGTTGTGATGGTCAGGGCCAAATGGAACCAAAGCTCAAGACCCGGATATGGGTGCAGGCCCTGATACGACGGGCTGAAATCAACGGTGCGTCTGCATTTGTGGCGCGCAAGGGACAGCCCGATGCAGGGGCGGTCGTAGTGAAGGTGTCCCTGCTTAATGGGCTTGCGACGGTTTGGGCGTCGAGCTTTGGGCGGGAGGGGGAGCGGCGCTGGATCCGGGCGACAGGTGATACACCTGTTCCCGATACCGAGGCCGAGGCCTACATACAGAGGTCTGTGGCGCGCGACAGTGATCTTTGGGTTGTTGAAATCGAGGACCGGGCAGGGCGGGACTTCCTTACGGAGGCCCGCGATGCATGAAGCCGTGCCGCTTCGCCGGCCTTCGGCCGAAACGTGGTCTTCGAAGCCGCTCCCGTGCTAGCCTTGAGGCGAGTGCCAACCAGCAAACGTGAAACCAGGATGCTCCCATGACCCGCCCGCTTCGCTCGCGCCGCTGGTTCGACAATGCCGAAAATCCCGGCATGACCGCGCTCTATCTTGAGCGCTATCTCAATTATGGCCTGACGCGGGAAGAGCTGCAGTCCGGCAAGCCGATCATCGGCATCGCGCAGACCGGATCGGACCTGAGCCCCTGCAACCGCCACCACCTTGACCTTGCCAAACGCGTGCGCGAGGGCATCGCGCAGGCCGGTGGCATTGCCATCGAGTTTCCTGTCCATCCGATCCAGGAGACGGGCAAGCGTCCGACGGCGGCGCTCGACCGCAACCTGGCTTATCTGGGCCTTGTCGAAGTGCTGCATGGCTATCCGCTGGATGGCGTCGTTCTGACGACGGGCTGCGACAAGACAACACCTGCCTGCCTGATGGCGGCTGCAACGGTCAACATTCCTGCCATTGTACTGTCTGGCGGACCGATGCTTGACGGACATTGGCGGGGACAGCGTGCAGGCTCGGGAACGATCATCTGGCAGGGTCGGCAGGCGCTGGCGAAGGGCGAGATCGACTATCGCGAATTCATGGAGATGGCGGCTGCAAGCGCGCCGTCGGCCGGGCATTGCAACACGATGGGAACGGCGCTGTCGATGAATTCGGTCGCCGAGGCGCTTGGCATGTCGCTGCCGGGCTGCGCGTCCATTCCGGCACCCTATCGCGAGCGGGCGCAGATGGCGCATGCCACGGGGGGGCGCATCGTGGGCATGGTGCACGAGGACCTCAAGCCTTCCGACGTCATGACGAGGCCGGCCTTCATCAATGCGATCCGCGTGGCCGCGGCGATCGGGGCGTCGACCAACTGTCCGCCGCATCTGATTGCGATCGCCCGCCACATGGGTGTCGCGCTGACGCTGGAGGACTGGCAGACGCATGGCTATACAGTACCACTGCTTGTCAATTGCATGCCCGCAGGCGCCCATCTGGGGGAGGGGTTTCACCGCGCCGGAGGCGTGCCAGCCGTGATTGCCGAGCTGATTGAGGCCGATCTCATCGAGGCTTCAGCGGTGACGGTGACGGGCCGCAACATGGTCGAGAATTGCCGTGGGCGGCTGACTTCGGATCGGGATGTCATCCGGTCCGTTCGCGCGCCGCTCAAGCATGATGCGGGTTTCCTTGTCATGCAGGGAAACCTTTTCGACGCCGCCGTGATGAAGACGAGCGTCATCGGCGAAGAGTTCCGGCAGCGTTACCTGTCGAATGGCAGTGTGTTCGAGGGGCGCGCCATCGTGTTTGACGGGCCTGAGGACTACCATCACCGCATCAATGATCCGACCCTCAATATCGACGAGAGCTGCATCCTCGTGATGCGCAATGCGGGACCTGTGGGTTATCCGGGGTCGGCCGAGGTTGTGAACATGCAACCGCCCGATGCGCTGCTCAAGAGGGGCATTACGGCGCTTCCCTGCATCGGGGATGGTCGGCAAAGCGGCACGAGTGCGTCGCCGTCGATCCTCAACGCCTCGCCCGAGGCTGCTGTTGGCGGTGGGCTTGCCCTGCTGCGGACTGGGGACATGATCAGGATCGACCTCAATGCGCGGCGTGTCGATGCGCTGGTGGACGAAGCCGAGTGGGGGCGCCGGCGCGCCGCGTGGACGCCGCCAGTTCTCAATTCCCAGACGCCGTGGCAGGAGATTGCGAGGGCCCATACCGGCCAGCTTTCGACGGGCGGCTGTTTTGAGCCGGCGACACCCTATCTCGACATCCTCCGCCTGCGTGGCGAGGCGCGCGACTCCCACTGACGAGGTGGCGCCTTACAGGCCGTAGCGAGACTTCGTGGCGGCCGGAACGGCGGTTGCGTCCTGGAACCATCCTGTCACCGAATAGCGGCCTATCGGCGCAAAGCCCGGCACGTAGGTCACGGCGTGCATCTGCGGTACCGAGAATAGCATCAGCGAGTTGAAGTGGGGCAGGAAGCCCTGCTCGACATTGTGCTTGTCGTCGATGAACTGAAGCATGCCGCCGTAGTCTGTGCGCCAGTTCTTCGTGAACCCCAGAACGTAGGCCACAAGCCGCCCCTTGGCGGCATCGAAGTCGTTGTGCAGCGTCAGGAAATCACCGGGAGCGAAGAGGGTTGCCTGAGCGTCGGCACGAACAATCTGCTTCAGGCCCGTAACCGAGCGAACGAAGTCGAGCATCGCTGGCGCGTTCAGGAACTCGAACAGCTGATGCAGGAGAAGTCCGGGGTCGCGGCGTTCGAGATAAGCTTCGAGCATTGGATAACAGCGATAGCGGAACTGAAAGCCGTTTCGCGCGCGCGCTGCGATCTTCTGGTCCAGCGCGGCAAGCTCGGCTGGCGGCATCGATACGAGGCGCTGCCGGTCGATGAACTGCGGCCCCGTTTCGTCCTGGTATGCAAGCCCAAACCTTACTTCCTGCGACAGGCAGTGAAACAGCTGATCAGCGACTGCCGGCGCCAGCACGTCCCGGATCACGAGGCGTTTGTCCTGCCGGAAGCGCCGCGCGAGGTCGTTGGTCTTGAGGCCTGCGTTCAATTGCATAGCGTACTCGCCTGTTGGCAGGCCGGGATGCTAGCGGAGTGGACGCGATCCGGGCAAGGTGCGTGCGGCTTAACCTTAGTCCGCCGCCAGCACCGTCCTGAACCCGACATGGCTTGTTCCGAGGTCTGCTTCCTGTGGCTGTCGCGCCGCGGGGCGATAGCGCCGGCAATAGTTTGGCGCGCAAAGGAAAGATCCGCCCTTGATGACCTGTGCCGTGGGGCTGTGGCCTTCATAGACGGTGTTCGTCATTTCCCAGACATTCCCGACCATGTCGAACAGGCCATAGGCGTTGGGTTCGAAGCATCCCACCGGAGACATGCCCGGGAAGCCGTCTTCGGCTGTGTCGATTACCGGGAAGATGCCCTGCCATGTGTTTGCAGCCTTCGGCTGCTCGTGATCCGGAGGTGTCAATGAGCCCGCACGGGCCGCGCGCTCCCATTCTTCCTCGTTTGGCAGCCTGCGGCCCTTCCACTTCGCATAGGCCTCGGCGTCTTTGAGGGTGACGGCGACGACGGGGTAATCGTCACGACCCTCAATCGATGTACCTGGTCCACCGGGGTGGCGCCAATTGGCGCCTTCGGCGTAGCGCCACCACGAAGTGATCGACGACAGGTCCGCGCTGCCCGACGGCATTACAAATACGGCCGCGCCCTTCTGGTCGGGCCGTTCGGCAGTGGTGACGTAGCCCGTTGCCCTCACGAAGGCGGCGAATTCGGCGTTGGTCACCTCGGTCCTGTCCATCCAGAAGCTGCGCACGCTGACCTCGCGGACCGGGCCTTCTTCCGGATACAGGGTGTCGCCCATCGCGAATGTGCCGGCGGGGATGAGAACCATTCCGGAATGCGGGCCACCGGTTGGTGGCAGCCGGCATGCTGCTGCCTGTGCCGGCGCGGTTTCGGAGCCTGTGAGCAGAAACCAACCCAGCACACCCGCCGCGGCAATTCCCGCGGCGATTGCGATCCGACGTCGGGTCACTGTCAGTTGGACCAATAGATGTATTCCTCTCCATCAGCC
>JBILGJ010000018.1:0-16274 GCA_044351125.1 Micropepsaceae bacterium | reverse complement strand
AGGGCGGTCGCCACCGTTGCGAAGGGTGACGTCAGGAGGAATTGCGAAAAGGCCGCGGACAGGATCACATCGAGGGGCTGGTCACCGATCACCACGGCGTTGATGGCCAACGTGAAGGCGAAGACCAGCAGGTACACGAGAAAGTAAAGGCCCGCGATCAGGATCGCGGACCTGGTCCTGTTGGAACGGATGTGGCCATAGAGGCCATAGGCAGTGCTCATGCCTTCAAGTCACACACAACCTGTTTCCGTCAGAACTTGACCTGGGGTGCCGTGTCGAGGGTCTTGCGATCGGCATCGCCCACGTCAAAGAATTCCTTTGGCTCGAAGCCCAGGCTGCGCGCGAAGAGCACGGCGGGGAAGGATTCGATCGCCGTGTTGAGCTCGGACACCGCGTTGTTGAAGAAGCGGCGCGCGGCCGAAAGCTTGTTCTCGACATCGCCGAGGTCGCGCTGCAGCTGCTGGAAGTTCGCACTGGCCTTCAGGTCGGGATAGGCCTCGGACAGGGCGAAGAGCTGGCGCAGGGCGCCGGAGAGCATGTTCTCGGCCTGGGCCTGCGCCGCAGGACCGTGCGCCGCCATTGCGGAATTGCGCGCGTACACGACGGCATCGAAGGTGCTCTTCTCGTGGCTGGCATAGCCCTTCACCGTCTCGACGAGATTCGGGATCAGGTCGTGGCGCTGCTTCAGCTGCACGTCGATGTCGGCGAAGGACTGGTTGGCACGCTGCCGGAGCGCGACCAGGCCGTTGTAGATTGCGATGATCCAGAGGACGAGCAGGACGACCACGCCCAGCACAATCCAAATTCCAAAACCGTCCATCTATTCGAACTCCTCTCGCGACTCAGAACGCGTCAGTCGGTGAGAACCTAACACGTCCCTTTAACAGGACATTAAATGGGGACTTTCACCTGTGCGAACAAGTGATGGGGCACACAGACGGTAAACAGCCGCCTGAAACCGCGGATCGAACTGCCCGCCGTCAGGGCTTGCGCTCGTCGTCCGGGGTCAGGGCCCGGGTGATGAACCGCGTCAGGTTGCGGACCAGGGCCGCCTTCGGCTGGCCGCGCTCGAAAGCCGCCATGGACGCCTGGTGGATGGCGCCAACAATGGCCTGGCCAATGATCGCATAATCATAACCTCGCGCGACAAGGCCTTGGCGGGCCTGCTGCTTCAGCCTTTCGCCCCACTCCCGGCCCCAGCGCTCAAGGATCGAGTTGTCACTTCCAGAGGTCGCAATGACGGCCTCGTTCGACAGCACGCTGACAAGCACGCCAGGGTGGCGTTCGGAGTAATCGTAGATTGCGAGCAGGATCGCCTCGACAAGGTCTGGCAGGTCGGTCGCCTTCGCCGCGTTGCCGAGGATGGCGGCGTCAATCTCGGCGCGTGCCTCTTCCACGAACGCCAGGAAGCAGGCCTGCTTGTCACTGAAATGCAGGTAAAATGTGCCGTGGCCAAGACCTGCCGCGCGCGAGATGTCCTGGGGGCGGGTCGCGTGATAGCCGCGTTCGACGAACAGCGTGCGGGCTGCCGCCAGCAGGCGCGCACGGCTTGCGGGCTGGCGGGTTGGTCCGCTGCGCTTTGGCCTATTCGAAGTTGTGGTCCGGGACACCATGGCCGATGCATGTGTCACGCGGCCGACCGTGTCAATCATCCTGACCCATTGCGCAGGCGGCAGGTCGCTTCGTCGATGGCAGACGGCCGGCTCTGCCGTCCGAGTGTCGCCTTGATGCAACGATGGCTGGACGAAGTGATCCGGGGGGCTTCTCCATTCAACCGGCAGAGGTAAAAGTAGCCTCGAGATTCCCGATCAAAGGGATTTCAGACAGCCTCCGAGGGGAGATGAAGGCCCTGCCTGTTGCGTCCAGGCGGGGCCTTTCGATTCCGGGGACAACCCTGTTGTCTCAGGCCGCTTCGAGCTTGCGCAGCTTCGTCAAAAGAAAATCGAGATCGGCTTCATCCAGATCCTGATGCTTGGTCAGGATCCGTTCGATCACGCGGCGCGTCAGGCGCTGGCGGTCCTGGATATCGCCGTCCGTCTCTGTCTCGTTGATGAGGTCGATAGCCACGCGGAACGCCGGATAGAGCGCGTCGGGGAAATTGCAACGCATGTACAGGGCTTTCAGACCCAGTTGGCCCGCATCGTGGATGAGGATGCTGGCCTTGTCAGCGCTGGTGCCGGCGATCTCGGCCATGGCTTCCTCGACGAATTCAAGGTCGCCTGCGCAGAGGGCGCGCAGAACCAGCGACACCGTCAGGCGGCCGTTCGCGTGCAGTTGCTGCACCAGGGCCCGGGTGTCGGCGTCCGAGGGCGAACCGGAGACGAGCGTCAGGGTCGCGCGCTCGCGTGCATCGAGGATGATCTCGGAGGCGACGCTCGCTGGCAGATTGTGGCGTGCGGCGAGCGCAAGCTTCAGCTTTTCCGAGACGAGGGAGACCAGGCGTTCGGCAATGGTGACCGGCAGCTGGTCGCGGTGGACCATGGCTGCCTTCACGGTCTCGAACTTGCCGTAGCGGTCGAGTGTCTTCTGGAGCAACGGCTCTGTCAGTTGCGCACCCACGTTGCCAACAAGGGTCGTGACCGCGGCGGCGTTGCCGGTGTCGACGATTGCGGCTGCGAGTGTCGGGCTGACCTGGGGGCGGCGGGCGATGGCGACCTGCTTGGCGCCCACACCGTCGGCGAGGATCGAGATGAGGTCGTCATCGGAGAGCACGGACGTGTTCTCGAGGATGGGAACGGCGACCGAAACCTCGTCGTGTGCGAGCCGCAGGGCCACATCACGGGGAAGGTGCCGGGAATTCTTCATTGATTCGGCTACGGCACGGCGCACCATCTGCTCGGCATCGGCCGCGAGGGCCCGCATGATCTCGAGCGCGAGTTGCAGTTCCTGCGGGTTGAGGCGCTTGCTGTCCACGTCGAGCGCCAACTGGTCGGCGACGCGCGCGCGCTGCTCGGCGACGGGGTTTTCGAGGAGCGCCGCAACGTCGCGTACGCTCAACCCTGTCTTTCTTTCCGGTTCTCGATTGATATGCTCAAGTGCCATTACGGCAGAGTACCCAGAGCCGGTTAAGACACCGTTATGCCCTTCGACCCACCACCGCCGCTGACGGCTGCACTTGCGCGCGAGACCGGGGACCATGCCCGCATCGACCTGCGGGCTGCGGCAGAAACCTTATCAAACACCTACCGCGCGGGGCATTCCATCCCGGAAAACCTGACGCCGCCGGCGCGCGCGGCCTATCTTGCCGTGCGCTTTCCGGCGACCTACGCCATCGCGGCGCGCGTCTGGGAGCAGGTTCTGGCGCGTCACCCGGTGTCCGGCATCCACACGGTGCTTGATGCAGGTGCCGGACCGGGAACGGCCAGCCTTGCGCTTGGCGCCACCCTGGGCGCCTTGAGGGCCACGCTGCTCGAGCGGGACGTGGGCTGGCGCGCGCCGGCGCTGCGGCTGGCCGCCGCGACCGGCATTGCGGCTGAATTCGTTCCGGGCAATTTGGCCTTGCTCGGCGGCGTAGCCCGGCATGACGCCGTGGTGGCGAGCCATGTGCTGAACGAGTTGGCGGTGGATGCGCGCACCAGAGTGGTCGGAGCGCTCTGGGCTGCCGCGGGTGAGATGCTGGTGCTGATCGAGCCGGGAACGCCCTCGGGGTTTGCATCGATCCGCGCGGCGCGGGACTTGATCCTTTCCCGGGGCGGTCATGTCGTTGCACCCTGCACGCATGGGCTTGGATGCCCCGTGCAGGGCCAGGACTGGTGCCATTTCGAGGTGCAGATCGAACGGACTGCGCTGCATCGCGCCGTCAAGTCCGGGTCGCTGTCGCATGAGAGTGGCAAGTTCAGCTATGTGGCGCTGGCGCGGACTGCGCTGCCGGCCGAGGCAGCCGGGCGCATCGTGCGACGTCCGATCCGTGCAAGCGGGCATGCACATTTCGACCTCTGCCGCGAGGGCCGGATCGAACGTGTCACGGTCTCGCGCAAGCAGGGCGAAGCCTATCGCCGTGCACGTGATGCTGCTTGGGGTGACCTTCTCGAGAGCTAGGCCTGGGTCCTGCGCTTTCGCAAGACCTGTCCAAGCACGGCCAGCGCAAAGATTGCCTGAGGTAGTGCCATCAACACGAAGAAGGCGAGCGGTCCCCACCATGCTGTGGCGCTGGCAAGCGCCAGCGGCGAAGCGACGGCGCCAATGTTGAACAGGATGATCATCCAGGCGGCGGCGGCTGTGCGCTCGTCCTGGCCGAGCACCTCGCTGGCCCGCGCCACGCCAATCGCATAAAGCGGCAATGTGGCTGCGCCATATCCAAGTGCGGCAGCAAACAACGCCACCCTGCCCTCGCCCAGCAAGGGGATCGCGGCGGCGATGGCTGCGGTGGCCGTGAGCAGCAACAGCACGCGGCTGCGGTCCATGTGATCGGCCATCCAGCCGACAGGCAATTGTGCGGCCATGCCGCCAGCGACCGCAAGCGCCATGAAAAGCGACTTGTCGATGTCGCTCAGTCCCAGCATCTGCAGCGTCGCGGGCCCCGACGCCATGAGCCCCGCCCAGCTGAAGCCGGCAAGCGCGATGCAGGTCGTGCCCAGGGGCGCGCGGCGCGCGAGTGCGAGGAAGGCGATGTGGCGCGGCACACCAAGGGGGGGATGGGCGGTGCGGGCTGAACGAAAGCAGAGCGCTGCAATCGCGATGGCCGCAGCCGAGACCAGGAACAGCGTGGCCTCGCCCGCACTGCGGCCAGCCAGCAGGAGCTGGCCCGAGACGAGGCCTGTGAGCTGGATGAAGATATAAGCCGAGAAGACGCGGGCACGGACGCCGTCGGCGATGCTGAGGTTGAGCCAGCTCTCGACGGTGACGAACATCCCGGTGATCGCGGCACCCGCGATCATGCGTATGATGACCCAGGCCCACGGGTCTGCGGAGATAGCGAAGCCCAGCGTGGTGATCGCAAGGGCCAGCGTGCAGGCGGCGGCGGCGCGGGCGTGGGTCGTGCGACGGATCAGCATGGGTGTGAGGGCGGCGCCCACCATGCTGCCGGCAAAGAACGCGGACAGGATTAGTCCCTGGAGCAGTGGTGGATACCCGCGCGCCTCGCCCGCGACGCTGACAAGCGAGCCCGTCAGCCCGTTGCCCAGCTGGATGAGCAAGAGGGCTGCGAAGACGGGCCACCAGTTTCGTAAAATGCCTGACATGTGTCCGATCGGGAGAGCGAACCCTTTTGGCGGCAAGCCGCCTGGGGCACCATGCAGCAAGACGTCGCTTGCGCAGATCAGAGAATGCGCTTGCGCGGCTCGGCTTCGTCGAGTGGGCCGAAGGCCCGGGCAAAGCTCGGCAGCGTGTCGACCGATGAAAGGATCTGGGCCAGCAACGGCGACATGAGCATGCCATCCATCGAGAGCGCTGCCTCGAGGCTGCTGGAGGCCGGCATCGAGGCCTGGCTGCCCGTATCGGGCAGCGTGCCGCGCAGTTCGGCCGTCGCGACGTGGCCCTCGGCCTTTGCAGCTGGAGGCTTTGGTGCTGCGGCGAAGCTGGTGCCGGTGCTGGCACCTTCATGCCGGGCCTTGAGGGATTCGAGCACGGCGGCAACGGGCCGCGCCTCGCCGCCCTTCGTGAAGAAGATGCGGGTGTTGGCGGCGGCGGCTTCAGGAAAGAGAGAGGCGGCGGGAAGAGAGGGTGTTTCGGACCCAGCCCTGATCATCTTCACCGCCGCCTGGGGCCCGAGGAAATGAGCGACATAAAGCTCCCCCGCCGACACTCCTCGTCCCAGTGCGCCTTCCAGGTGGTTGCGCGCATCATTCGTCAATTCACCGGCCATGATCGCCGCAATCGCCGGGTCCTTGCGCAGGGCAAGAATTTCCTGGCGCATGGCCTTGTCGGCAACAGTGAGCCGGCCTTCCTTGCCGGGCTTGATGGCCTCGGCGTAGGCGGCAAGGCCGTGCTCGGCGCCGTGCTGGCGCATCGTGCCCAGCCAGGTCTGCTCGATGAACTGGAACAGGCCGGTTGCCGATGATGTCGATGCCTTGGCCTCGGGATTCAGGCTGGATTCGCGCATTGCCGTCGTCAGCAGATAGTCGAAATCCGTGCCCGTCCGATCGGCCGCGCCCCGCAATGCGCCCATGACGAAGTCGGCCGACGGGGAAATCGTCGGGCGAAGTGCGGGTGCAGTCGTGAGGTTGCGGTCAAGCATGGCTCGCGATACCTCGCAAGGGGCGTGCCAGAGCGCTGCATGCGGCTGCCGTGTGCTAACGCCTTCTTAAGCCACGCCGCGTTGCAATTCCTTGCGCATTGTCCGCAGCATGTCCTCGCGCGCGCCGTCTGCGTAGGGGACCGCTGCACCCTGTCCCCAGACGGGGCCGTTGCCGGCAAAATCTCCGGCCTCGCGCGCGACGATGTGGACGTGAAGTTGCGCCACGACGTTGCCCAGCGCGCCGACATTGATCTTGCGGCAGCCGGTCAATGCCTTCAGGCGATGGGCGGCTTCGGTCACTTCCTGCCAGAGCACGGCCCTGTCGCCGGGCGCAAGGTCGAAGATCTCGGATGCACCTGCCACGCGGGGTACCAGGACCAGCCAGGGATAGCGGCTGTCGTTCATGAGCAGGACTGTGCTGAGCGGCCAGTCGCAGACATGAACCGTGTCGTTGGCCAGGCGGGTGTCGAGCTGGAATGGACTGTTTGTCATGGTCCACATCTGACTGCATCCGGCCTTTGCGTGCAACGGACTTGTCGATCCCCCCCGAAAAGTGGAATGAGTTGAGGGTTACCAGGCTCAAACCGGACACGCGCATGAAAACCGCTCTTGCAGGCATCAGGGTTCTCGACTTCGGACGCTACATCGCGGGGCCCTATTGTGCTGCGCTGCTCGCCGACATGGGGGCGGAGGTGATCCGCATCGAGAAGCGCGATGGCTCGGAAGACCGGATGCTTGTGCCGGTCATCCACGATGCCGAGGGCAATCCCGGCGAGGGTGCGCTGTTCCTGCAGATGAACCGCAACAAGAAGGGCATGACACTTGATCCCGCGCATCCGCGCGGGCGCGAGATCGTCAAGAAGCTCATCCGCACCGCCGATGTGGTGGTGGTCAACCTGCCGCCGCAGACGCTTGTGTCCCTCGGTCTCGACTGGGACAGCGTGCACGCCATCAATCCGCGCACGGTTCTGACAACGGTTTCGGCCTTTGGCTCGGGTGGCCCTTATGCCGAGCGGCTCGGGTTCGACGGCGTGGCGCAGGCGATGTCCGGCGCTGTCTACATGTCGGGTACGCCTGAACAACCCGTGCGGGCGGCTGCCTCGTGGGTGGACTTCGGAACGGCTTCGCTGGCGGCCTTCGGGACGATGACGGCGCTCTATGCGCGCGCCGCCACGGGCAAGGGACAGCATGTCGAGGGCGCGCTGCTGCGTACCGCGGTGACGTATATGAGCCAGACGCTGATCGAGCAGGATGTGCTGGCCAAGAACCGGGTGGCAACGCTCAATCGCGGGCAGACGGCGGGGCCTTCCGACATCTTCCGCTGCACGGACGGCTGGATCACGATCCTGATCAATGGCAATCCGCTGTTCAAGCGCTGGGCGAAGATGGTGGGCGAAGAAGCGTGGATCGATGATCCGCGCTTTGCCTCGGACGAAGCCCGCGGCGACAATGGCGAGGTGCTGTCGGAACGGGCTGCGGCCTGGTGCCGGACGCGCAGCGTGGCCGAGGCGCTGGACGCCCTCGCGCGTGCGAAGGTGCCGGCCGGCCCCGTGCTTTCACCGCAGCAACTTCTCGACGATCCGCATGTGAATGCGGCGGGGTTCTTCGCGCCGGTGTCGTTCCCCGGGCTTGCCGAGGGCGCGCGCCTCATGGCCACTCCGGTCGTGCTCTCGCAGACGCCCGGTCGCATCACGAAGGCTCCTCCCGTCCTTGGGCAGCATACGGAAGAACTGCTCGCGGAACTCGGCATCCGGGGGGATGAGGTCGAAAGCCTGCGCCGCGAAGGCGTGATCTGAGGCGGCCCATTTCGATCGGGAAGGCGATCCCCGCATGCGAGGTTTTTCCGGTCACGCCTGACGGACGGCGCGCGAGCAGCCTATTCAGCGAGGCCCGTTCCGGCCCGCCGGCGCATCTGCTCGGCCTCCTCGTGGCCAAGTATGGTGGCCGACAGCGCCTGCGCATGAACGAGGTAGGTTTGCGCGCGCGGGCGCCGGGCCGGGTCGAGCGTCCTGAGGGCCGCGACGACGCTTTCGGAATAGCCCATCAGATAGGTCGACACGTCTTCGAAAGCCTGCTTGTGGGACTTGTGGAAGCCCCCGCTGCCTGCATAGGGCGTGGCACCGGCCAGCAACCTGCCCCACGCCAGCGCACGCTCGATGCGCCCGAGTTCGGGTTCGCGTGAAAGATCGGCGCGCCCGGGGCCGCGGGTCACCACACCGCCTGCCTTTTGCATGGGAAGGGCGGCGGCGATCTCGCGCGGGACGCGTGCAATCAGCATGTCCATTGCGTCTGACGCCAATTGCCTGATCTTGATCAGGCGCTGGCCCCATTTGCCATCGCGCCTCGAGCCAATCTCGCGCACGAGCCCGCTGGACATCTGCGTGAAGCGGTCAAGCCGATTGAGGATCGCGTCTGTGTCCATTGCATCCGGGCGCACCGAGGCGATGTCGAGGGCCATGTGCTCCATATCGGCCAGCAAGATGTCCCCGATGATGGCCATGTCCTGCTGGCGGAAAAGCGGTTCGTCGCCCTTCGATGTCCGGATGGCGGCCAGCCGCAGCACTTCCCAGGGGCGGCGAAGCCTGCTCAGGACGAGAAGGCCCACATAGGGGCAGAGCTCGGGCTTCCGGATCGCGAGCTCCTCGTAGAGATCGCGCACGAGGGCCTGGTTCTGCTCGCTGAGCATGTCGATGCGACGTGGCAGCAATCCGCGCAGGGGCATGAGCTCGCTTGCGCCTGACAGCAAAAGGGCAATCTCCTGCGCGTCGGCAAGAGCGTCATCGCCACCGAACCTTGACGCGAGGCTGCGCTGCTCTGGCCCGCCGGACAGGGCCCGGTTCAGGGCTGCTGCCAATGCATCGGCGGCTTCCTGCTGGAGATGGCGGACCTGCTGCTCTTCCTCGGTCGGATCCCGCGCGAGGACCGCTGCGACAATGGCCGCCTCGCGCTGGGCCAGGCGATCGCGCAGGCCGTCACGCGCAAGCCACTGCCACAGGGCTGCGATGGTCGACCTCGAGATGCGGCCGGGCTGCTTGAAGTCACGCTCGTCGACGAGGAAATCGCTGAAGGGCTCGCAGAACAGGCGCTGTGCGGTTGGCGTGCGGCGGGGCGCGAACTGGCGCAAGGTTGGCCGCAGGCCCTCGAGGATCAGGCCCGATGGAAGGCTGCGCTCGCCCGTCAGACGCGAACGTTCCACGGCAATCGCGAGCCTTGTTGCCTTTTCCGGTGGCAACGCGGCGAGGAAGTTCCTGAGTTCGTGCTCGCGGGCGGGTGAGCTCATGGATCCGGGGGCGCGGTTGGCTACCTTTGGGCTTGCTGGGCTGCCTGATCAGGCCGGGGCATTTACGCCTTGCAGCGCGCTCCGGCCATCTGCGCAGTCCGTCCTATTGTTGAATTTCGAAAGGCTCAGGAGGCGCGATCACAAGGCGTTCGAGGGGCTGCCACTGCTGCCTGCAGAACCAGCGCCGTCACCGCCGCCCGACCCACCCTCGGTGCCACCGAAGGACTGGTTGAACGGGTTCATGCCCTGGTCGACGGCAACGTCGCCCGCCGTCCAGCCCTGCTGGCTGGGCGTACCGATGGTGCCATCAGCGGCCACCGTCACGACGTCGCCTTCCGACATGGGTACGTTCTGTCCCTTGCCGTTGTCGATGAAGCCACTGCCCTGCTCGAAATTGATCGTGCCCGAGCCATCCTCGTTCACTTCCATCTTCACGATCGTGCCACGGATGCCGATGGAGACGGTGGGCGTCTCCATGCGCACGCGGTCTTTCGGCATGGACCCTGAAACGAAGCGGAACACACCCTTCGTCATCTTGAGTGTTTGCTGCCCCGCGCCTTGGGGTCCGGCATAAACGTAGTTGTCGACGACAACAGAGGAGGCGCTGCCCAGTGTCAGGCGGCTGCCATCGGTGAACGTGACCTCGAGCGCACCCGAGGGAACCGTCTCGAGCCTGCTGTTCCGGATGACCGGGTTCAGGCGGTACAGGGGGCCGCGCTGCGTCTGCGGCGGGGTCTGGTAGGCGAAGCGTGCGACGCGCGTCGCCTCGCCCACATTCTCGGCGGACGCAGGAACGGTCGACAACAGCAACGCGGAGATTGCCACGGCGAGGGTGCAGAGACGCATTGGCTGGCCTTTCAAACATCTGGAGCGGCCAGACGATACACGCAGTGCGTGCATCGACCACCGAACACGGGAGAGTCGATGAAGAGTCTACGCAGTCCGCCCCATTCCGGCAATGGCAGGGCAAGCGCGGCGATGCGCGCCGGCTGCGGGAAAATCACGCCAATTCCTTGCGCATCCACGCCCCCGGTGGACGAAGGCCGGGCATGCGCGGCCGGGTTTGTTCGCGGACCGACCGGCGAAGCGTCACCAGAGCGATTCCCTGCGCGCGCGATTCGGCTGATGCATCGCGCAAGCGCCACGCTGCGCTCGCGAGGGTCCATGAGAACATTTTCCTCTGGTCGAGCCCGTCAACATGGTTAACCAGCGTCATGTTCGCGACCTTGCGCCAGATCAGGGTGGAAACGCGCCCGGTCGCGCTTGCCTTTGGGGACGCATTAACGTTTGTTCCTGCCATACAAGAGAAAAAGGGGCCTCACCCATGAAGGGCAATGATTTCAAGCGCTGGCGCAAATCGCTCGACATGTCGCAGAAGGATGCGGCCGATGCCCTGGGGCTCAAGCGGCGCGTGGTGCAATACTACGAGAAGGGCGAACGCGACGGCGAGCCTGTAAAGATCCCGCGCGTGGTCCGGCTTGCCTGCTATGCCATCCTGATCGGTGTCGACGACTACCACGGCCCGGAGAAGGAGAAGAAAGGCAAGAAGGACAAGAAAGAGAAGGCCGGGAAGGAAAAGAAAGCCGGCTCGAAGCCTTCAAAGAAGGACAAGAAAGTCCGCGCCAGCGACGAGACACCCTCGGCCGAAGCGGCCTGACGTCCCGGGCCTGCCTCAGGATGAGCGGTCGAGTGCCGGCAGGTCCAGCTCTACACTCAGGCCACCCGCCTCGGATCGATCCAGCATGAACGTTCCGCCGTAGAGGCTTGCGATCTCCCGCACGATGCCGAGCCCGAGCCCCGATCCGGGCTTTGTCTCGTCGAGGCGTTCCCCGCGCTCGAGCACACGCTTTTTCTGTTCGTCTGAGAGGCCAGGGCCGTCGTCGGTCACGACAATGCGCAGACGGCCTGGCGTACCCGATGCTGTCGCTACGATCGCTACCTGCTCGGAGGCCCATTTGCAGGCATTGTCGAGCAGGTTGCCCAGCATCTCCTCGAGGTCTGCCCGGTCGCCGCGGAACACGAGGCTGTCGGCGCATTGCGAGGTGATGGCGATGCCCTGCTGATCGTAGATACGGGTCAAGGCACGGGTCAGGTCTGAAATCACGGGCGCCACATCGCAGCGTGCGCCAATCACACCGGCTGATGCGACTGTGCGGGCGCGCGCCAGATAGTGGTCGACCTGGCGGCGCATCACGCCGACCTGCTTGTTCACGGCTTCGGCCAGCGGAGAATTCGAAGCGCGTGCCTCGTTGGCCAGGACCGAGAGAGGCGTTTTCAGGAAGTGCGCCAGGTTGCCCACATGGGTCCGGGCACGCGCCACGACTTCGGCATTGTGCTTCACCAGCGCGTTCAATTCATCGGCAAGCGGCTGGATCTCGGCGGGATAGCGCCCTTCAAGCCGGTCGGCCCTGCCCTCGCGGATGGCGGCGAGGGCCACGGATATCTTCTCGAGCGGAGAGAGCCCCAACCGGACGAACAGCGCCATGGCAAGCGTCATGCTGGCGCCGAGCGCGATCACTGACCAGAAGAGCGTGCTCTCGAAGCCGTCGATCTCGGCCTGGATATCGCGCAAGTCGCCGGCAACCGCGATCCGGAACAGGCGGCTTGTCGCGCAGGACGCTTCCGGCGCATCCGTATCGGGACGGGCGATCGAAACAATCCGCTCGACATAGCGCAGGCGCTGGCCCAGCGGAAATGGTGCGTATCCCTGCTCCATCTGGCCTGCGCTTGTGCCCTTGCCGATGGGCAGGTTCTTGTCCCACAGGGACCGCGACCGCATCACGGGTTGCGCGGGAGCTTGAGGGCCCGATGCCACTGTCGACACCTGCCAGTAGGAACCTGAGAACGCCCTTGTGAAGCGCTCGGCTATCAGGGGCTTGGGCATGGTGAAGGTGCCGCCGCAGTCGATCTCTGCGACAGCGATCACGCTTTCGAGATCAGCCACAAGGCGCTGGTCAAAGCCGCGCTCGGCGGCACTCCGGAACAGGCCCGACAGCAGCAGGCCACCGGCGGCAAGGCCGATGACGCCCCATCCGGCAGCGATCGCGACAAGCCTGAGGGCGAGCGAGTTGCTAGTGGGCAGCATTTGCCTCGGTGTCTGCTGCGTTTTCGTCGAGCTTGTAACCAAGCCCCCGCAGGGTCTGGATGATGCTGACACCCAGCTTCTTGCGCAAGCGGCCGACGAAGACCTCGATCGTGTTCGAGTCGCGGTCGAAATCCTGATCGTAGAGATGCTCTACCAGTTCGGTGCGCGAGACCACGCGCCCCTTGTGGTGGGCGAGATAGGCCAGAAGACGATATTCAAGCGAGGTCAGCTTTACCGGGTTGCCTTCCACGGTCACGCGCGCGGCACGCGTGTCGATGCGCAGGGGGCCGCACTCGATGTCGGACGTCGTGATGCCGGCGCTGCGCCGCAGGAGCGTGCGGATCCGGGCCAGTACCTCTTCGGTGAAGAACGGCTTGACGACATAGTCATCGGCACCGGCGTCAAGCCCCTTGACCTTGTCGCTCCAGCGATCGCGGGCCGTGAGGATCAGAACAGGCATGGTGCGCCCGGCCTTGCGCCACTTTTCGAGCACCTTGATGCCATCCATCTCGGGCAGGCCAAGGTCGAGGATCACCGCGTCATAGGGCTCGTTCTCGCCAAGATAGTGCCCCTCGACACCGTCGCCTGCACTGTCAACCACGTACCCGTTGTCCTTCAGGGCGTCGGTGAGGACGCGCCGCAGGTCCGGATCATCTTCGACAACGAGAATTCGCATCGCGCATCCCTCTTTCAGCCAAGCCCGCGCACGCGCAGCACATTGCCCGAGCGTGCATCAACGATGACCACGATCTGCCGGCCATCCGGGGTCAGCCATACTACTTCATAGATGAGCTGTGCACCCCGACGCATCGGGCCACGTGCGTCGAGCGGCTTGCCGGGATATTGCGCCATGAGGCCAGCCATCACAGTGTCCAGCGGCACGACGCGCATATCCTCGGGCATGCGATCACGCCGGAACCCGTCACCGCGCGGAACACGAGGGTCGTCCCGGGGGATCGATCGCGTGCCAGGCCCGTCCGCGGGCGGCGTCCAATCCTGTGCGGCCGCGGGCTGGAGCAGCACCGCGGCGAGCAGCAGGGCGAACAGGGACTGGCGATGGGATCCGCGCATGGGAATGAAATAGCGCAAAGTGGCTGAACCCGACATGAATAATATGTCCAGACCCCGTTCAGGCGGGGGGTGCCAGGATGGCTGCAAGGGTTGGGTTTGAGCCCTTTACAGCAGGAGTTAAACATCATGCGCAAATTTGTGACCGCAGCTGCAACTGCAGTAACCCTCGGTGTCATGGCCTTGGCCAGCCCAGCCATGGCGGACCAGAAAAGCGGCAAGTACGGCCACCAGGGATACGAGGACACCTATCAGGGCGGACACCGCGACGGGTACCGTGACCGGGGTGGCTACAGGGATGATCACCGTGACTGGGGTCGCCACGAGCGCGGTTTCGACCGCTGGGAGCGTGGCTGGGGCCGTGGCGATGGCCATTTTGATCAGCGCGAGCGCATCCTTTCGCGCTGGCAGATCGTTCGCAGACTGGAGCGGCAGGGCTATTACGGTGTGCAGGGCCTGCGCGAAGCGCGCTGGGGCTGGGGCCTGAGGGCCTATGCCTATGACCGCAGGGGCCGTCCGGTCATGCTTCGGGTGAACCCCTACAGCGGGCGGGTGATTGACTTGCGCTACGTATAACCGCAGCGGTTAACCACCTCGAATTCACTTGGCGCCGGGCTCATTAGCCCGGCGCTTTCTTTTGCCTGCCGCATTTGACCGGCCACCCTTCATAGGCGAGTTGATTGCAGCAAATTCAACCCGATTGATCGCAGCAATCTCCCTGTCGGGCCAAGGCTCGTGCGCGATCGACTGTTGCTGAAAATCAGCGGTTGTGGTTGTTTCCGTCCATGGGGCTGAGATCAATTCTGCAGGAGGCGTCGGTGTGGCGCGCCGCAAGGGCGGCGCTTGTCCGCCTCATGGTCCTTTGCCTTGTGCTGCAGGGGATGGTGGCGGTCAGTCACATTCATGCCGATGCGTCCGAACCGGGATTGGTCATCTCGGGTCTTTTCTGGGCTGATCATCACGAGGGTCCTGAAGGATCTTCAGGTCACGACCGCCACAAGAACCAGAAGAGCGAGAAGAACTGTCCCGCGTGTCTCGCAGCATCCATGGGCGCACATGCGCTGCTCGATGTTGCCACGCCTGCCCTGCCGTTGCCGCAAAGCCGGTGTCAGGCGGAACAGTATGCCGCCTCCTCCCTTGAAGCCGTTGACCGGCTGGCATCGCCCATAAGGGCGCCGCCTTTCCAGATGAACGCCTGAGCCAATCTTTTTCCCGGGTACTCCGATGAACGGTGTTGCGCACCGAGGGAGCCACCAGGGGGGCATTCCGTTCATCGAGGAGTTTTTTCATGTTGAATTCATACAAGGTGCGCCTGCTTTCCGGCGCCGCAATCGCGGCCGTTGCCGTCCATTTTGCTGTCGCCGACGAGAAGGCCAAGGAACCAGAGACCGTCGAGAAGATCGTTGTCACCGGGTCGGCCATCTCTAAGTCCCGCGACCAGTTCTCGACACTTGTCGGCACCGCCAACCGCAGCGACCTGTCGCAGTCCGGCGGGTTGAACCTGGCGGATGCCCTGTCAGACATTCCTGGCGTCACATCCACCAGCTTTGCCTCAGGCGCGGGACGGCCTGTCATTCGCGGTTTTGACGCCACACGCGTGCGCGTGCTGGAAAACGGCCTCGGCAGCTTCGACGTTTCCGACGTTTCGCCGGACCACGGCGTGCCGATCGACCCGCTGGCCATGCAAGGCGTCGAGGTGGTGCGCGGGCCTGCCACGCTTCGCTATGGCAGCCAGGCGATTGGCGGCGTGGTCAACGCCCTGAACAACCGCATTCCAACCTCGATCCCGAAGAATGGTTTCGGTCTTGAGGGGCACTTCGCGGCCAGCAGCGTCGACAACGGCACCGAATTCGCTGGCCTGTTCGACGGCGGCGTCGGGAACTTTGCGTGGCATGTCGATGCTGTCAGCCAGGACAGGGATTCCTACGAGACGCCTCTGGGCGAGCAACTCAACAGCCAGGCCGAGGGACTTGGCTACTCGCTGGGTGGCTCGCTGCTCGGGAACAACGGGCATTTCGGCGTCGCCTATGTCCGTTTCGAAAGCACCTACGGAATTCCGGGCGAGGAAGCCTTGATAGAGATGGAACAGGATAAGTGGCTGCTTTCGTCGGAGTGGAAGAACCCGTTCGCCGGTTTCACGGCCCTGCGCCTGAATGCCGGGCTTTCGGATTATGCGCATGACGAGGTGCTGCCGGTCACCGGTCCGGCCTCGACCTTCCTCGACAAGAGCCATGAAGTTCGCGGCGAGCTGGTGCATGGCGCATTCGGTCCGTTCTCGGCCCTTGCGGCCGGCGTCCAGCTGCAGCACCGGGATTTCGAGGCGCTGGGCGAAGGCGAGGATTTCCTATTCCCGAGCATCACCAACTCACTGGGTTTCTATGCCTTCGCGGACGCGCCCTTGGGCCAGGACCTTGTGCTTGAACTCGGTCTGCGCCACGAGCATACCGACGTCGAGGGTACGCCCATCTCGGACGTGTTCACCTCGCGCGACTATGATCCGTTCAGCGCCTTCGGCGGACTTGTGTTCAAGGCTTCGGATTCGTTGCGCCTCGGCGCCAACCTTTCCTATGCAGAACGTGCCCCGAACCAGGTCGAGCTGTTCGCGCGCGGCCCGCACGAGGCCACGGGGACGTGGGAAATCGGTGATCCGGACATTTCCCTTGAGA
>JBILGJ010000220.1:0-5391 GCA_044351125.1 Micropepsaceae bacterium | reverse complement strand
GCCGCGGGCCGTTGAAGCGATCGAGGCTGCCATTGCTGCGCGGCGCGGCGGGTATATTTGCGTGCGTGACGCCCATGGGGTGATGGCTGCGCAGAAGGACCGGCACCTGATGGATATCCATGAAGATGCTTTCCTGGTCGTGCCGGACGGCATGCCACTTGTCTGGTTCGGCCGGCTCTACGGGAATGACATGGCGCGTGTCTGCGGGCCTGACCTGATGCTTGAGCTCTGCCGCCACGCGGCGACGCGCGGGCGCCGGCACTATTTCTACGGCGGTACGGATGAGTCGCTTGCGAAGCTGAGACCGGCGCTCGAGGAGAAATTTCCCGGCCTGAACATGGTGGGTATCGAAAGCCCGCCGTTCCGTCCGGTCACGACGGAGCCCGATCCCGAAGGCGTTGCGCGGATCCGTGCCGCCGATCCGGACATCGTGTGGGTCGGGCTTGGATCACCCAAGCAGGAGTACTGGATGCGGGCCAATGCGCATCTGCTTCCCAATTCGATCCTGATCGGCGTGGGTGCTGCGTTCAATTTCCATGCGGGCACTGTTCGCCGGGCACCGGTTTGGATGCAGCGGTCGGGGCTTGAGTGGTTATTCCGCCTGCTGCAGGAACCAAAGCGGACCTGGCGGCGTTATCTGGTGCTGGCGCCACAGTTCCTGGTGCTGTCCAGCCGGGAGTATCTTGGCTGGCTGTTCGGCCGGCGCCATTCGGATGGAACTGCTGCTTCGGGTCAATAGGGTGTCGAAAGGCCGACGCTGATCCTGTTGCGGGATACGTTGCCTATAACGCTGGATTCTCCCGACTGGTGTTCGATCTCAAGGCGGGCCTGCAGCTGTTCCGAAATGGCGTATTGTGCCCGCAGGCCGAGGCTGAGGAACGTGTCGCGACGGGCTCCACTGTCGGTCTCGTCCGTCGTCCATGACGTTTCCAGCGAGACCAGCATGTGGCGAAGCGGCTCCCAGTCAGCGACGATGCCGATGCGGTCGCTTGTTGCCGGCTCGGTGGCGAACGATCCGCCTGCCGTGGAGACCACGTTCCCCCTGAATTCGCGCTGGGCGTCCAGTGTAATGGTGACGAGGGGGCTCATGTACCATGTCAATTCGCTCGCAAAGACAAGACCCGAGGCACCATTGGCGATCCTGTAATCCTGGTGTGCATAGCCTGCAAGGAGCTCGGTGCGGAGAAGGGGGTGAGGTTCGAACAGCGCGCCGACGGCGATGCTGAACCGGTCTGTATCCGCCGTGTCATTGATGTAGCGTTCGATCCCGATTTCACCCTCAATGAAGGCCTCGAGCGTTGCATGCGTCGACCATGTTGCGCGGGCGCGCAGTTCGTGGTTCCAGCCCGAGCGGAAATCCTGCGACACGAGGACGTCCGAAACGGTGAGAAGATCGTCGTAGTCGGTATAGGTTGTCGTGCCCTCGACTTCGAGCCTGTGGCGGCCAAAGCTTGCCATGAGGCTCAAGCTCAACGGCAGGCGCTCGAAGCGGGGAAACTCACTGTAGCTGACCCATGTGTCATCGATCTCGATGCCGTTGGCGGGCGAAGGCTCCTGGCTGTCCTCGGCACCGATGCTGGCGCGCAGTTCCGCCTGTGGTGTCAGGCGAAGCGTCAGTACTGCCGATGCCGCGGTGCTTTGCGCCGTCCGGTTTGGGCCTTCTGCGTAGATGGTTGTGGCGTGCGAGGCGGACAGGCTGACACCCATAATCCCCGCTTCGCGGCTGGCTTCCAGGCTGCCTCTCAGGCCAAGTTCCGTCGATGCTGTTGCCTCGTCGGCGCGCCAGTTGACGTTATCGGTAAAACCCGTGCGCAGCTCGGCAAGCGGACGAAGCCGCCATCCCGACGTCTCAATGACGGGCGCGGGATTGTTCTGGCGATACCGCTCGGCAACGGCAACTGCATCCGCTTCGGCGGCGTGGGCGGAATGCGTCGCAAGCCCCAGCGTCGCGAGCGCCGCGATCACTGTTACGAGATGTGTGGGCTTCCGGTCTCGAAGAACCGGGCGGCGATATGCACGCGAAAGTGGCATCGCACATGCTAGGCATGGCGTGCTGAAAATGCTGTTAATGATGTCGCTGTTGCGGCGCTGCGCCCGCTCTCGTTACCAACAGGTTTACAGGGTGTGGCGCACATTCCGTGCAGATTCCTGCTGCTCACGCGTGGGCGTGGGTTGCGTGATCTGCGGCTCGCCGTTAAATGCCTGCCGTGCATCAATTACGGCTGGACTGGCGCGGGGAGAATTCAGCGCATGAGTAAATCTGGTGAGGGTCGCGTCTATCCTGTCATTCTTGCCGGTGGTTTCGGGACAAGGTTGTGGCCACTTTCCCGCGAGGCCAAGCCCAAGCATCTGCTCAATCTGGTCGGTGACCTGTCGCTGCTGCAGCAGACGGTGCAGCGCGCGCACGAAGTTTGCGGGCGCATGCCGTGCATCATCACGAACGAGCAGCATCGCTTCTTGGTGGGGGCGCAGGTTCAGGAGGCCGTGGGTGACAAATGCCCGATCGTTCTGGAGACCATCGCACGCAATACGGCGGCAGCTGCGGCGGTTGCTGCCCTCTGGGTGCGGGCTCGGGACCCGGAGGGGGTTGTGCTCCTGCTGCCCTCCGATCACTTCATCGGTGACACGACAGGCTTTCGCGCTGCCGTGCGCGCTGCTGCGCAGGGGGCAAGCCACGGTTTCATCGTGACATTCGGCATCGCGCCAACCGGTCCTGAAACCGGTTATGGCTATATCCGGATGGGCGATGCGATCGCGGATGCGCAGGGATGCCACAAGGTGGCACGCTTCATCGAGAAGCCGGCTCGTGACAAGGCGCAGGCCATGCTCGACGAGGGGGGCCATGTGTGGAATGCCGGCATGTTCGCCTTCAAGCCGGATGTCATGCTTGCCGAACTGGCTCGTTTCGAGCCTGCGGTCCATGCGGCGGCGCAGGCATCTTTCGACAAGGCGCAGCGGGATCTTGATTTCCTGCGGCTTGACCGAGAGGCGCTCTCGCAGGCGCCGTCGATCTCGATCGACTATGCGGTCATGGAACGCACGGATCGCGCAGCGGTCTGTCCGATGCAGGCGCCGTGGGGTGATCTTGGGTCGTGGCAGGCGATCTGGGAGAGTTCTGGCCAGGATGCAAGCGGCAACGTGATCCAGGGCGATGTTCTGACTTCGGATGCGCAGAACGTGCTTGTGCGCAGCGACCGGCTGCTGACGGCCGTTGTTGGCGTCAGGGACCTGGTGGTGGTGGCCACAGGGGACGCCGTTCTTGTGGCGCACAAGGACAAGACGCAGGACGTGAAGCACATCGTCGAGCAGCTCAAGGCACAGGACCGGCGCGAGCTGCGCGAGCATGCCGTGACCCAGCGCCCCTGGGGACAGTATGAGCGTATCGACGAGGGTGCAGGCTATCAGGTCAAGCAGATCCTGCTGCACCCGGGTGCCAGCATCAGCCTGCAACTTCATCACAAGCGCGCCGAGCACTGGGTCGTGGTGCAGGGCGTTGCCCGCGTGACCAAGGGCGAGGATGTGTTCCTGCTGCGCGAGAATGAATCGACCTATATCCCGCCCCTGACGCGTCACCGGCTCGAGAATCCGGGCGACGCGCCGCTTCGCATCATCGAGGTGCAGTCGGGTTCCTATCTTGGCGAGGATGACATCGTCCGGTTCGAGGACGTGTATGGCCGGGTGACGTGAGGTTCAACCGGCCGTCTTCGCCCTGACTTCGCGCACATGCTTGCACGCGTCAGGCTGCCCGCGCCTCGCGGCGGCCGGTGCCAACCTCGACGAGCCGGAAGACGCCGGCCGTCAGGCCGAGAGAGCGCATGAAGCGCAGTTCGTCGGCCTGGTGGCTTGCGAGGCGTTCGCCGGGGCGCTTGACCTCGACAAACATCATGCGGCGCTGGACGCCAGAAATCCTGTTGAACTCGAACAGGCAGAGGTCAGGGACACCCGGTCTTGCCGCACGACCCGGCTCGCGATGTCGTGTGACGAGGGCGTGCACCTTGTCGGGGCCAAGCTGATAGAGCATCCGGGCCGCCATTTCGGGTTCCGGCATGGTCAGGCGTTCCTGATCCAGCACCACCTTGATCCCTCTCAGCACCTGCTCCATTTG
Organism: Micropepsaceae bacterium; assembly: GCA_044351125.1. Lineage (GTDB taxonomy): Bacteria > Pseudomonadota > Alphaproteobacteria > Micropepsales > Micropepsaceae > SZUA-430. The sequence continues at coordinate 1,286 of JBILGJ010000220.1, read as the reverse complement.
CTTCATGCCGGCCTTGCCCTGGGACGGGTAGGCGAAGAAGTCGTCATGCTGGGTGAGGAGCATGTCGACTGCGCGCCACAGGCTTGGATACAGCCGCGTTCCCTTGCAGAGGCTCATGCCCGTCATCTTCATGCGGAACCGCCTCAGGACAATGTCCTCCGGAATTTCAGGCTGGTCGATGTCGCTGTTGTCCTGGAGCTGGTAGGTGACGCGCGTTCCCTGCCGGTCACGGCCACGAACCTTGGCGCTGATCCCAAGCTTGAGGTCTTCGAACTCACTCATCCTTCGTCTCTCCCCTGGCTGTCGTACGTGCAGTTTTCTGGTGGCAATGGGTTGACCAGCCGCAACATGCGGCTGGTCCTGCGGGTCAATAGGTCCCGTTGCCGGTGAAGTAGAATTCCGGGTCGGTGAAACGCTGTTTGTCACGTTTTACGCGCCTGAATGCTTCCACGTGCAGCGGGATCCCATCGACCACGAGGCCTGCGGCCACGACGCGCTCGCTGTCGACGCGCCAGTCTTCGCCGAGGCCCACTGCCCGGTAAACGTCGGCCTCGGCCCCTGCGAGCGCCTCGAGAAGCGCTGTCGCGTCCGCCTCGCGGGGCGGCGGGGTTTCGCGGTGTTCAGCCTCTATGGCGTCGAGGGCGTAGCTGCGGCTGATCGTGCCGGCGAGGGCGACCCAGCTGCTTGCGCGGTCGAGTGTCTCGATGCCTGAAAGCTTTCTGCCGATGAAGAAGGCTGCTCCGCGCTGGCCAGCGACAGGCTTCAGCGCCCGCACGTGGTCACCGAGGCTCTTCCTGCGGCTGGTGTATGCCTCGTCCATGGCGCTTGTGGACGATGCTGCGCCCAAGCTCCTGAGCTTCCTCTCCACGTGGTCCCAGACCTCGCGCTGGTCGGAATGGTGCGTGCCGTGTTGCCGCATGCTGGCAGAGACGTTCATCATCTTGCTGACTTTTGCCTTTGCAAAGAGCATCTCGCCACTCGATCCAAATTCCCTTGTCCTGTAGTCCCAGCGTCCCTGTTCGACGCAACTCACCGGCACCACGGTTGTCGAGCGGGCGGGCACCAGCAGCGAGAGGTTCAGGATCCGGTTCTGCTTGGCCCCCCGGAGTTCCTCGCCATCGAGGGCGAGGAGCGGGCGGTCGCAGTCGTTCCTGACTGCCAGGTTTGGAACCTGGCCGCTTTCCGAGACCTCGGTCACGGTTGCAAGGCCCTGTTTGAGGGCATCCGACAGCAGGATATAGTCCGGACCCGGACGATCCGGCCCGAGCAGCGGCAGCATGGCGAGA
>JBILGJ010000219.1:0-5397 GCA_044351125.1 Micropepsaceae bacterium | reverse complement strand
TGGCCGGCCTCTCGAGCGAAACGGCTCCTCCTAAGACGATGCGATCGGGATGCAGGCTTCCGTCGGCGACAATCGCCACGGTTGCGCCCTCCAGATGGTGGAGGCCCGAGAGGGCCGAGACAGGTGCCCCGCGATAGCGCAGGGCGCTGTCGAGATAGCCCATCATGTCCTTGTCGTCCGGATCGGCCGGTTCGAAGGGAGGCGCAAGGATCTCGACGCAGCGGCGTTCTTCGCCGCCGACCCTGCGACAGACAACCATCCACAGGTCGTCGGTCGCGCCTGCGGCGCCCGGGATGACCGCGATGCTTTCCACCCTGCCCCCGAAATCGTGCCGGGCCCAGGCATAGAGCTGCTGCTCGGGCCGGTAGGTCAGCGAGAGAACCTGTCCGTCAGCCCGCAGCGCCCAGAGCACCGAGAGCGGGTTCTTGGCCCAGGCCAATCTGGTGACCGGGCTCGGGCGCGTGAGATGCTCGGCCAGTTCAGTCAGGTCGGTCGCCACATAGCCGCCCGCGTCGGGGCGGCTTGCGAGCGAGAAGATCTTGCGGCCGGCGCGGTTGACGAAGAGCGTCTCGAGCCCAACCTTGACGGGCTGCACGTCGCTGGCACCCTCGCCTGACTGGGGCACGATGCGGGTGTTGGAGGGCGTCATCGGATCGCCGAGCCCGCCACCGAAGGCTGCGAACTCCTGGGCGAGCGTGCCGATGAGCAGGTCGGACGCCGAGGTCAGCCAGCGCACGGGGTCGGCCTGGTTTGCGGCGATGTTGTAGGCGATCGTCTCGTCGTCGCGTGCGCCGGGCAGGAAATTCGCGAAATCCGCCGCGGCGGATGCCCACAGGCCGAAGGGTTGTGCGCGCGTATTGGCGAAGACGAGCCGCTGCTCGTGCAGCGCCACGCAGGCGGGATGACCACGGGCGGTCGAGAAGGCGCCCTCGGCCCACGCCCATGTGGCAAAGCGCCGGACGGCGCCGCCGCTTGCTGTCGCCGCTGGGGGCGGCGCGTTGGCCAGATCGAACGATGTCGGCGTGACATCGACGATCTTCCAGTCGCCGTTCACCCCGGCTGATGCGGGGACGCCTTCAATTGCGACGATGTCGCCCTCGTCGAAGCCATGGCCGGGGGCCGTCACACGGCAGCGTCCACCGGCGTTGGCGACCGACGCGATGGCGCGCGCCACCGGCACAAGCCCCGCCGGCAGGTGTGTCAGGGCGGTTGCCTGCATCGTCTTGCTGTCGAGCCATGCGTCGAGCCGCAGGATGGCCCAGCGGGAATGCAGGTAGCGCCATTTCTTTCGGTTGGCGGATCCTGCGGGATTGTCCCACGCGTCGCCTTCGGTGTGCGAAGGCGCGACGGTACCGGTCTGGTTGCCGCTGCCCGTGTCGACGAGGGCGTAGACGTGACCATTGCTCGAGACCTGGAGGCCGGGCGTCGCGGTGATCGTCTCGCCGGGGGCCCAGGGGCTGACATTGGGGTCGGCCAGATGAATCTCCTGCAGGCGCATCGTGCTGCCCGCATGCGCGGTCGTGAAGACCGGGGCCGAGGCGCGCAGCGTCACCGGTGACCCGGGCGTGCTGCCCGAGGGGCCGAGGCACATGATCCGGCGTGTGTCATCAGGGTTCTGCGGGGCAAAAGGCCCGCGATCCAGCGACAGGGGCTCCAGCATCCAGGCGTCATGTCCGGTGCGGGTGAGCGTGTGGGGCGGATGCGCCGGATGAACAAGATAGAGCACGTCGGCGGACTGGGCGTGGGCCAGCGTGTCGAGGTCTTCCTCGCGCCAGGGTGTCGGGATCTCGAGGATCTTCGCCACCGTGCCACCGGACGTCCAGGCCGGGAGGCCGGTGGCGTCGACGCCGGCCAGGCCAAAGCTGTCGGCGTCGGCATTGGTGACGACGAAGGTGCGGTTGTTGAGTGCCCCCATGCCGCGGATGCCGGCGAGAAGGACCCTGTCCCCGTCGACAAGGCCGTGGCCAAAGGCGGTTACGCGTGCGGGGGCGGCCTGGGCTATGTGCATGATGGGACGCGGGAGAAGCGTCACCTGCGCGCCATCCTTCCAGACGCGCATGAGCCGGTGCGAGAACTCGAGCATGTAGGCCTGCACTGTCGAAAACATGAAGGGGATGAGCCGGCTGCGCCGGTCCGGGTCGCGTGTGCGACCGGCATAGCGCGTGCCGTGGCGGCGCATGAGGCCGCCCTCGGGACGCACGATGAAGTTCGACACAAGCTCGGCGCCGCTTGCGTATTTCTGCAGGTCGGAGCGACCATAGAGACGCGGCGACAGCTCGCCGCCGGCGAAGGAAAACTGGTTTGAGGCAAAGCGCATGCTTGGCATTCCTGTCAGGCGTGTACGAAGCCCGGCTCGAACCTTGCGTCGAGCCAGGTGCTGCGGGGGGTGCGGGTGGTTGTTCCCTCGTCGGTGTCGCGGGCACGCGCGTGGGCCAGCTTCTCGCGGAAGAGCTGGTTGAGGCTGGTTGCGCGGGCCGGACTGTCGCTGAGCTGGACGGCGAGATCGGCGGCCAGCCTTGTCACCAGCGCGTCGGTGAACAGGACATCGAATTGCGCCGGGCTGGTGATGCGTGCCGTGTAGGTGATGCGCAAGGGTGCTGGCGCATCGGCGAGGATCGCGCGCCCCTCGATTTCCCAGTCGTCGTCGGCGAGCTCATGCACCTTGCGCACGAGAAGGCAGTCAAGGGGCAACGCAAAGGCCAGGCTGCGACCGAAAAGGGGTGGCGCTGCCAGCGCGGGCAGGCTTGCCCTGCGGGTGGCGAAGTTCCAGTCGAAGCTTCGCAGCACCGCATCGCGGGCATAGGGATAGCGGCGGGCACAGGCGCGTGCGGCCTGGCTGGGTTCGTCGAGCGAGACGATTTCGGCCCCGCGGCCCACTTCGGCAAGCGCGAGATTGCAGATGGCGACTTCGGAATATTCTCCCAAGGCTGGCATGGCCTGGCTCCTTTGTTCATTGGTGGATGTCGTGCCTCCCGGCCCCGTGGAGGGGCCGGGAGGCGTGGCTGGGCGCGATCAGGACTGCGCGAAATAGAGGTCGACGATGAGTGTGCCGGTTGCGGGCAGCGCGGCGGCGCTGATGGACAGGAGCACCGTCTCGTCGAGTGCGAGCCTGGTTGACTGTGCCGCGACGCGACCGAAATTCACGGGCACATCAGGCTGCGTATGGGCGGCTGCAGCGCGATATTTCGTCGGGTTTGCAGCGCTGCCTACGGCGACCAGCGCGGCGCCAAGCGAGACATCGGCGGTCATGGTGCCGCGGAGAAATGTCTCGCCGGCCGTCGGCATGGCGAGGACGACTGTGTCGGCCGTCGTCTGGCCGGCCAGCGTGATGCGCTCGCGGTAGACGCGGACGCGGCCACCCTGGACGCTGCCATCGACAAGGCCGGGTGGCGAGGCACCCAGGGGCGCGGTGTGTGTTCCAAAAAATCTGGGCATAGGATTTCTTTCCTTTGTTTGCGTGTTACTCGACGCAGGCAATCTCGACGACGCCGGTCTCCTGCATGCGGATTGCACCGGCAGACATCGAGTAGAAGACCTGGGTCGCGTAGTTCTTGTCGGGGCGCTCGGTGATGCGGGCCGAGGGTTCCGCCCCCATGCCCAGCAAGACCTGGTCGCGCTGCCAGGCCAGGCAGGCGCGTTCGTTGCCGGTGATGAAGGGCATGATCTTCGTGCCATCGATGCGCATGCCGTCAACGCGCAGGAAGCGGAAGCCGAGAAAGGTCTCGAGCTCGCCCTGCACGAGCGCGCGCACGGTGTTGAAGTCGGCCGAGGTCACCTGTGTCGAGCCGAGAAGGTCCTCGAGCTGGCGCGAGGTGACGGCGATGAAGCGCTCTTCGCCGTCGATGTCGGCGGTGTCGAGCGCACGCTTGGCCGAAATGAGCTTTGCGACCGTCAGGCCGGCTCCGCCCGCCGGCACTTTCTGCGCGCCGGGCAGCGTGACCGGCGTTGCGCCATTCTCGCCGGTGAAGGCGGTTCCGCGGATTGCGTCGACGATGATCTCGTCAAGCGCCCGGCCCATCGCATTGGCCGCGCTGCGGGCATAGGTCGAGGTGGGGTCGATGAGCATGCGCAGCCGGTCTTCCCGGTCGATGAGGTCGGCCCAGTCGAAGTCCTCGATGGCGCAGCGCCGGCGCGCATGGGGCGTGTCCATGCGCGGGGTATCGGCGTGGCGCGATGAACGGCGCCGGGCGGCGGTCGCTCCGATCTGGTCGAAGAAGGCCTGCTTGCCCGTGACGTGCTCGAGCCGGACGGCGTCGCGCAGCTTCGAGCCCTTCTGCTGGGCCAGCATGGTGACATTGGCCGCGTATTGGCCAACGAAGGCGGTGGTAATCTGTGTCGACATGAAAATGTCTCCGCAATTGTCTGTTTCTGTTGTGGTTTTGTTCGGACTTGGGACCCGCCTTTTCGGGCGTGTTCCCTTGGGTCCTGGATGTGGTTTCGCAACATCCGGTGCGGCCTGGCGGACCCGCCTTGCGGCGGGTGGCGACGGTGGTCTGCCGGGGTGTCCGTTGCCGGGACTCTCGCGGGCAAAAAGGCGCCCGCTTACCGCTGTTTTGCTACCTTACGGTTTCCTTGCGTCGGGGATGCAATGGCTGTAGGGTGCCAATCGTGACGGCTGCACAATTTGAAGTGCGGACCGGGAATGCCTGGACACTTGCGCTCAGCGGCATGGTGGCTGCGCAGATCATGGTCCCAGTTCAGGCGATAGCCATTGTACGACTGGTTCACACGGCAAGGGCATGTCGCCTTGGCCTAACGCATACATCAGGAAGACCTGTCCATGGCCTCGCTTACCGGAACTGTTAAATTCTACAACGACACCAAAGGCTTCGGCTTCATCACGCCGGATGGCGGCGGCAAGGACGTGTTCGTCCATGCGACCGCTCTCGAAAAGGCCGGCATTCGCGGCCTGCGCGATGGCCAGCGCGTCAGCTTCGACACCGAAGCCGATACGCGTGGACCCAAGGCAGTGAACCTTCGCCTGGCCTGACGCCTGGTTGTTCATTCGGGTTTTCGGGGCGGTGGCCGGACATCTTGTTCTGGCACCGCCCCGTTTTTTTCAGGAGTGCGATTGCAATGAAGAAAGACGGGACAAAAAAAGACAGGGACAAGTCCCGCGACAAGGACACCTCGGGCGAACCGCCGAAGGTACCCGTGATCCATGACTTGAGCAGCCGCATTCCCGGCATGTCGGATGCCGAACTCAACGCGTTCCTCGCCAATGCGCGCCGCCTCCAGGCGTCGGGCAACGCGACCCAGAAGAAGTCTGCTGAAGCCCTTCTGCCCCTGATCGAGACCGAGGCTGCGAAGCGCGCCACCGAAAAGGAAGAGGCGCGCAAGGCCCGTCTGACCAAGCGAAAGAAAGGCTCCGGTGACGACGTTCCGCCGGATGCGTCA
>JBILGJ010000218.1:0-5414 GCA_044351125.1 Micropepsaceae bacterium | reverse complement strand
TCATCGGGCGATCAAGCTGGCGTGCGATGTCGACAAGACGCATGTCGACGAAGCGCTCACGCAGGTGAGCACCCTCGACCAGCGTCATGATGCGTGTAAGCCAGCGCGAGGGCGTTGTCGGAGCACCATCTTCCTTCGCCGCACGTGAAAGGATGACCGTGGGAGAGGCCGCAGCCTGAGCAAAGTCATGCGCGGAAAGCCCGATGCGACGTTCAGGCTGGCTGATCTCAAGGTCTCGCCGCATCGGACGGTTCAGCCAGGGGCCAGGATCCGTGACAGGTGGCCACTTGCCCTCGTTTAGTCCCCCAAGGATCACAAGATCCGCCTGCAGCAGCCGCGCTTCAAGTGGACCAAGGATCGACAGCCGTGGATGCAGCCCACCCGTCGGACGCACCGCGACCTGATCCATCAGTGCACGGATGAATGAGGCATAGTCGACCGCACCCATCTCAAGGTCGAGGTTCTCGCAGGCAGCCATCGCCTCCTCGAACAGCCTGAAGGCCGTCTCGCCCGCCTCGCCGCGCCACACGGCAACATCGGCTGACGCGGGATCACTCGAAACAAGTTCCGCAGCCTTGCGATGCGCGTCCAGCAACCTGCCGAGAGGCACAGGCCCCTGAGCCGTGCAGGCAACAAGCTGCCCCATGGCCCGCTCGAGCTGCAGCACAAGCGTTCGACACGGATGTTCCTCCGGGATCTTCGAAAGAAGACCCGCCAGCCCGCTACCCGGCCGTGGCCCGCGCAAGGCAAGCGCCTCAAGCTCAAGCGTCAGCGCACGCACGCCAGCGCGTCCCTCATATTGCAGCCTGCATTGCGGATGCTTCAGCAGCGCAAGCAGCGACACCGGGGCAAACGCCTCGGCCACGGCGTCCGCCATCGCACACAGGAGCCGGCCGGGCTCGGTATGGGCCAATGGCGTACCAGCCGAGTCATCGATACGGATGCCCCAGCGCTGCATTTCGCTTGCCACCCGGCGGGCAAGGTTGCGGTCGGGCGTGACAAGCGAGGCGGTCCGCCCGGGGGTCTCGACGGCCTCGCGCAAGGCACACGCGATCGCCAGCGCCTCCTCCGCAGGGGACCGGGCAACAAGGCACGAGAGCCCGGCAAGCCCCGCGCGCAGGCTGTCCACGTCATTGGAAACATAGTCACGCCAGGCAACCGTCGTGGCAGCAGGCCGCATCGCTTCGGCGATCAGCCGCACGCGCGCACCACGGGGCGCCGCATCGGTCCACGGCTCGACGTCCGTGCGCTCGGCACCGAACCGGCGCAACAGTTGCGCCATGCCGTGCTGGGGATGGCTGGGACCAAGTTCGTCCCACGAGACATCATCAATCTTGAGGTCAAGGCCCGGCAGCACGACGGCACCCTGCGGCAGCCGCGCCACCGCGTGAAGCAACTCAGCCGTCGCAGGCACGCTGCCCGTCGACCCGGCGGCGATCACGGGATGCAGCGGCGGCGTCTCGAGCCACTCCGCTGCAGCCCGCCGCAAGGCCTGGTCACGATGCACAGCCGGATCGGAACGTTTCTCGTCCTCGAGAATGGCGGGCCATGCCGTCGCAAGGATGTCGAGGAACGCAATCGTCTGCTCCCAGTGCGCAGACAATTCGCCCGGTACAAGATCCCGAAGCTTGTCCCAGGCCACGCCCTCCGCGGCTGCAAGGTCGAGCACGCGCGCAAGCTCCCGCGCAAGCTGCAACGCGATCGCCGGCCGGTCGACGCCAAGCGAATGGCCTTCACGCGCACGCTGAGCCTCCCAGCGACGGATGAGGGTGAAGAGCAGCATATCGCGCCTGAGCGGTGAAATCGGTGGCCTTGGAGAGGCGGGCGACACCAGCGTCGAGATCTCGGTGCCGCCATCGGCGTCCGGAACAAAGCCGGGATCCTCCTCGTCGAAATCACCGAGCGCAATGATCCGAGGCAGCACGGCCATCGACCCGCCAGCCGTGCGCTCGAAGGCTTCACGCAATGTGCGGATCGCACGCCGCGTCGGCACCAGTACCAAGGCCTGGCTGAGCGCGAACGGATTTTCAGGCACGCCGAAACGCTTCACGATTCCGCGCGCAAGCTCGTCGGCGAACGCAAGCCCGGCAGGGATCGTGAACAGGTTGATGCGGCTCATCTCACCTCAGGGGGCTGCACGACGGGACGCAAGTAGGTCCTCGGCCTCGACACGTGCCTCGGGCGTCCCGATATGCATCCACTTTCCATCCAGGCGGATCCCGTAGAGCCGCCCCTCCTCTATCGCGATGTCCCAGAGCCGGTTCGTCGAGAAGACATCCGCCTCGGGGCTGCGCGCCACCAGCCGCGGGTGGATGATCTGCACGCCAGGCCATGCAAACGGCGCAAGGCGCGGCGCCTGCCGGCGGGCAAGGCGACCCTCCGCATCCATCGTGAAGTCGCCGGCCCCATCATAGCCCAGCGAGGAATGCGTCGCGGCCAGCAGCATCAGGCAATCCATTCGCCGCTCGTCCCATTGCTGGACCATGCGCTCGAGGTTGGATCCCCAACTCTCAAGCCAGATCGAGTCGCTGTTATGCGTGAAGAAGGGCTCCTCGCCGAAATGAGGCAGCGCCCGCTTCAGCGCGCCGCCCGTATCGAGAATGCGGTCTCGCTCGTCCTGGATGATGAAGGTGGCATCTGAACGGCCCTTGAGATGATCGATCACCATCTCACCCTTGTAGTGAACGTTCACGACAAACGTGCGCACGCCGACCGCCTTAAGCCTGTCGATCCCATGGTCGAGAAGCGTTCGGCCATCAACGGTGATGAGCGGCTTCGGCCTCTCGTTGGTCAGGGGCCGCATCCGCGTTCCGAGGCCGGCCGCCATGATCATGGCGCGGGTAGGTCGTTTTGTCATGTCGGGTCAGATCCAGGAATACCACGATATTCTTGCGGGACATGCCGGTCGAACCAGCCACGCAGCCCTGCCATCGCCGGGTGGCTGAGGTCGCGCTCCAGATAGCGCCACATGCGTGGAAGAAACTGCCGGTAGCGCGCCTTGTCATCACGCTTCCACAGCCGCGCGAAGATGCCGACGATCTTGGTATTGCGCTGCGCGGCAAGGAGCGCCGCCGCAAAGCGGAATGCATCTGCATCAAAGCCCGTGTCGTCAGCGCGCCGTCGCAGGATATAGCGCTCGACCATCGCATCGGCGAGCGCGGGGCTCACGTCGCGCCGCGCGTCTTCCGTCATCGAAATCACATCATAGGCGGCCGAACCGGAAAGCGCGTCCTGGAAGTCCAGAAGACCGGCTCGCGCGGTGCCCGTCCGCGACGCGAGCCACATCAGGTTCTCCGCGTGATAATCGCGCAGTATCATGACGGGCGCACCCACCTGCAGCAGCCCAAGCGCCTCTCGCCACAGCGCATCGAAAGCCGCCACGGCATCTTGAGGCAGGCTGCGTCCTGTGGCCGCCGGATAGAACCAGGTTGTCAGCAGCCTGACCTCCGCCAGCATGGCAAGCGCATCATAGGCCAGGAGCCGCACCTCGCCGCCGCCCGGAACAGGCAGAACGCGCGGCGCAGGTGTGCGGTGCAGATGCGCAAGCGTGTCCATCGCCGTTTCATAGAACGGTGTCTCTGCCTGCCCGCCAAGGATCAGGTCAGCCATGCGACCATCGCCGAAATCCTCGATCAGCAGGAACCCCGCCTCATAGTCGTGCTCCAGGATCTCGGGCGCACTCAGGCCTGCCTTGCGAAGGAATTGGCTGATCGCCGCAAAGGGCCGGCAGTCCGGACCCGCAAGCCGCGCCATGGCGTTGTACCCGAGCGCCTCACGCTGCGCCTCGCTGGCATCGGGAGGGCACGACGCGGTCTCTGCCCCCGGGGGCTGGTCCATGAGCATCGCGCTGCTGCTGCCACGGCGCAGCCTTGTGTATCGCCGCGTGGAGGCATCGCCGGGCAAGGCCTCTACATGCGCGTCACCCCACCCTGCGCGCGCAATGAACGCACGAGCCAGTTCCTGTCGTTCTCCCGAACCTGCGGTCATGAAAGGCTCCTGGCGCGGTAAAGGCTGCGCAATCGCTCCGCCCATGCACCACGGCCAATGATCTTGGTGCGACGCTCCTCAACCCCGTCATCGACTTCAAGGATGATGTCGAGCCTGTCAGCCGGCATCAGGCTTCCCATCCGGTCGGGCCATTCGACAACAAGAACGCCAGATTCAAGCGCCTCGTCGAAACCGAGCTCGATGATCTCACGCTCTGTCTTCAGGCGATACAGGTCAGCATGCGCAATCCGGAACCCCGGGGCGTCGTAAGCCTGGACCAGCGTGAAGGTCGGGCTCGGCACCTCTTCACCAGGCACCAGCGTTTGAACAATGTGCCGTGCAAGCGTCGTCTTGCCGGCCCCCAGGGCACCGGCCAGCGCGATGAAGTCGCCCTTGCGCAGGGCACTCGCGATGACACGGGCCAAGCGCTCGGTCGCCGGCATGTCATTGAGGGTCAGTTGCACCATATAGCTGTCGCAGGCCATGACATGTCCGTCCTTGGAGCGCCCCTTACTACCCTCAGGACCCGGGCCAGTTCAATGCTGAAGGAAGTCCAAGAAATCAAAGCCTTAGCAAGGTTGATTGCCGGACACTGTCCATGCTAACGCACCACAGGGGATACCTCCCGCACGAGGCAGGAAATGAGCGATTCGGTGGTGATTGTCGGCGCCGGGCAGGCCGCGTCACAACTCGTGGCGTCATTGCGCAGCGAAGGCTACGCGGGCGCCATAACCGTGATCGGCGACGAGGCGCACCTGCCCTACCAGCGACCACCCCTGTCCAAGGCCTTCCTGAAGGGCGAGATCGCCGCCGAGCGCCTCTTCATAAAGCCCGCGGAATTTTACCGCGACGCTGGCTGCACGCTTCATCTTTCGACCCGCGCAACCGCCATCGACCGCAAGGCACGAACCGTCTCGATGTCCGATGGAAGCCGCCTGCCCTGGACCAAGCTGGTTCTGGCAACTGGCTCGCGTGTCAGGAAACTGCCACTGCCAGGTGCCGACGATCCTGCATGCAGCTATCTGAGGGGCATCGACGACGTCGACGCCCTGCGCCCGCGGATGGTACCAGGAGCCCGCCTCGCCATCATAGGCGCCGGATATATAGGCCTCGAGGTCGCCGCTGTTGCCGTGAAGCTGGGACTGAAGGTCACCGTTATCGAGGCCATGCCGCGCGTACTGGCCCGTGCCGCCTCACCCCAGGTTTCCGGGTTCTTCGAGGACGAGCACCGCAAGGCCGGCGTGGACCTGCGCTGCTACGTCCGAACCGAGTCGATCGACCGGATGGGCGACACGCTGGCAATCAACACGTCCTCGGGGATCGTGCCCGCCGACATCGTGCTCATCGGTGTTGGTATTCAGCCCAACACCGAGCTTGCTGCCGAGGCAGGCCTCGAGATCGACAACGGTATTCGGGTAAACGCCTTC
>JBILGJ010000217.1:0-5418 GCA_044351125.1 Micropepsaceae bacterium | reverse complement strand
CTGCAGCAGTTCCTCGACCTCGGCGCGGTAGGCGCTCTCCTGTTCGCCGGTCACCCGGCGGGGCAGGGACACGTTCTCGAACACGGACAGGTGGTCGAGCAGGCGGAAGTCCTGAAAGACAACCCCAATCCGGCGCCGCAGGGCCGGTAACTCCTCGCGCGGGGTGGTGGCAATGTCGCGCCCGAACATGGAAATGGCGCCGCGGGAGGGCCTTTCTGCCAGATACATCAGCTTCAGCAGCGATGACTTCCCCGCTCCTGAAGGACCTGTTAATAGATGAAAGGCGCCTTTCTCCAGCGTGAAGGAAATGTCGCGGAGCACTTCTGGCCCCAGGCCATAACGCATCCCGACATTCTCGAATCGAACCACCGATTAATCCTTTTCGGTTAATGGTTTAGGAGAGGGCGCCCGGACTGCGCCTGCTTGCGGGCGCAGAGGCGGTATGTCAGAAAAACCCGGAATCGACGCGGGCGTTGGCCTGGAATGATAATTACCTGCCCACGGTGCGCAACTCGCTATTTCCTCGGAGGCGGAGATATCCGTCCTCCAGGAAGACACGTGCGTTGCGCCCGCTGCCAGCACACCTGGTTCCAGGAACCGGGCAACGACCTTCCCACGCCCATACCTGTGCCTGTGGAAGAACCCGAGCAGGTCGGTCCCATCACCGACCGAAGCCGCATGCTCGGTCCCCCGCCCGAACCCGAGCCCGACTACGGCCCCGAGCCCGACAGTTACCCGCAGAACTTCGACCCGCGGCCAGGCCCTGCCTATGAACCGCTGTCCGTGCCGCCCGAGCAACTGGTGCCGCGGCAGGCCCGGCGCGTGCGCGAAGAGGGCGGCGCCAGATATCGCGGCATGGTCGGCCTCGTGGCAGGCGCAAGCCTGTTCTCGCTTTTGCTGGTCTTGTTCTTCTCCATGCCGCGCGAAATCGCCAACATGGCGCCTGCAACTGTCGGCATCTACGAAGCCCTCGGCATCGAGGTGAACAAGAAGGGCTTCAAGATCGTCGCAACCCAGGAGCTGGACGTCGCCAACACGATCCCGATTGTCGTGATCAAGGGCGAGCTCGTCAATGAAACCGATTCCGAACTGCAGAGCCCCAGCGTGCGCATCGCAGTGCGCAACAAGCTCGGCAAGGAACTGCATCACTGGATTGTAAGGCCCGACATCGACGTGGTGGGCCCACGCGGAAAGGCTCCCTTCAGTGCGCGCCTCGAGAGCCCGCCATCCGACTCCTACGATCTCGAATTCCGCCTCGAGCCGGTGGAAGAACGCTGATGCCAGAGGCCGGCCTTAAGCCTCTCTACACGTCATCCGAGATTGCCGACCGCCTGCAGCAACTGGCGGGAGACATTGCAGACGAAATGTCACCCGGGTTCGTCATGGTGGCAATCCTGACTGGAAGCTTCGTATTCGCCGCTGATCTCATAAGGGCGTTGGCAGCCCGGGGCGCCAGCCCGGCGGTCGATTTCATGATCCTCTCGAGCTATGGCGGGGCAACCCGGTCATCCGGCACGGTCAGGCTGCTGCGCGACGCGGCCCTCGACATCAGCGGCCGGGACGTGCTTGTGGTCGACGATATTCTGGATAGCGGGCGGACCCTGGCATTCGCCCGGGACCATCTGCGGGCACGGGGGGCGGCCTCGGTGCGGATCTGCGTGCTTCTGGACAAGGGTTCGAAGGCCGGCCGGGAGCATTGTCACGCAGAATTTGTGGGTTTTTCCTGTCCGGACGCATTTGTCGTAGGGTACGGCATGGATCATGACCACAAATTCCGTGGACTGCCTCATATCGCTGTCTTATGTCAGTAACAAAACTGGAACGTGACGGATGGCAAGGATCCTGATCGCTGAGAACGAGTATGCGCTCAGGGAATTCATCGCCCGGGGGCTCGAACAGCGTCGCCATAAGGTCACCCAGGCACAGGATGGGTCCGAGGCCCTCGAACTGCTGAAAACCGGCAAGTTCGACCTGCTGCTGACCGACATCGACATGCCGATCATGGACGGCATCGCGCTTGCGCTCGCCGCCAGCCGCGACTACCCGAAGCTCAAGATCATCATCATGTCGGGACACGAGCACCAGATCGAGCGCGCGCAGGGCCTGAGCGAAATGATCTGCCGCGTGATCTCCAAGCCCTTCACCATCGCCCGCATTGGCGAAGTCGTGGACGAGGTGGTCTCCGCCCGCAAGGCCGGATCAAAACCGGCGTAGCAGTCGCTCGATATACTCCAGTTCCGAATCCGGCCGCCCGCGCTCGGCCGCCCGGCGCTGCAGTTCCTGCAGGATCTCCCGGGCCTTCTGGATGTCTGATTTGTCGGGCACCTTGACCGACTTGCCCGTGGTTGGCCCGCTGGCCGCCTGCGGACGCCCGAACGGATCCTCGTTGTCCCCGCCACCGGCTCCCGTCGAGCCAGGCACCATCGCACCCGATCCCGTCATCTGCTGCATCAGTTGCTGTGCCATCGCCCGCCCGCCCTTGCGCAGCTCGTCGATCGCCCGTTGCTGGCTTTTGACCGCCGGCCCAAGATCGCCTGTACCCAGCTCATCGGATGCATCATCCATCGCGTCCTGCGCCCGCTTCAGCGCATCCGCCATCTCCTTGCTGCGTGACATCTGCTTGATGATGGGCGAGAGCTCGTCGCTGAGCTTGTCCTGCGCCCCCTTGAGCGTTGACGGCTTGCGACCGCCTGGCTGTTCGGGCGCCTGCTGCTCTCGAAAAGTCTGGTCCATGAGCTCGCGCTGGCGCGTCGCAATCTGTCCCAGCTGCTCAAGCGTCTTGGCCGCCTGCTGCTGTTCGGGAGACATGCGTCCGCCGCGCGCCGTTTGCACGCTCTCCAGCAGGTTCAGAAGTTCGCTCAGCTTCTGCTGCGCCGCAGCCTTCGAGCCTTGGCGCGCCAGCTCCTCGATCTGGTCGATCATGGACTTGAGGTCCTGCGGCCGGATCATCTGTCCGCCCTGGCTCTCCAGCACCGGATTTTCGATGCCGGCGCGGTCCGCGAGCGCCTTCAGGTTGCGTTCAAGCGCAGCCCGCAGCTGCGCCATCAGTCGGTCGATCTCCGCATCCGGGGCACCCTTCGCCAGAGCGTCCATCAGCTTGCGCTGGATGTCACGCAGTTCCGCCTGCGCCTGACCCACGTCGCCCTCTTCGACGCGCACGGCGATGTCCCACAGCAGTGCCTGCGCCGAGACAACGCGGTTCTCGTCGATCCGCACCGCATCAAGCCGGATGCGTCGCACCTCATGTGCTGCCGTGCGCATCGCAAGATAGACCCGTGTGTCCGGAAGGAAGCGCTCCGGCGCAAGGGTCAGCGCATCCAGCGCCGCTGCAACCATGCCGCTGGTCGACGGGTCCCGTGCCAGGTTGCGTCGCTGCTCGATCAGCGCGCGCGCCAGAGGGTCATTGAAGCGCCGCTCGGGCAGGGTGATCACGACAGATTGTGAACCGCCGCTCTGGCCCGGTTCGTCCTTCGCAGAAAGGCGCACGCTGACCTTGAGCCCGGCCCAAGGGTGGGACGTCAGGTCCTTGAACACCATTGCATCGCCGTTGCGCGCCGGCGCAGGCGGAAGGGGCAGGTCGAACGACAGGGGCTGCTGGACGCTTCCCTTGTAGCCCTTCTCGGCCAGGGCGACATGCGCCTGCGCCGAGACAACGCCATAGTCATCCTCGACGGCGTAATGGATCCGCAGCGACTGCGCCTCCATCACGGCCACGGGCGACTTGAACGAAATCTTCGGCGCAACATCGGGAGCCGCCTCGAACCGCCAAAGCCCAACCAGGTTTGCATTCATCGACAGCCTGACCGTCATGCTCTCGTCGATGACAAGCTTGGCGTCGCGCGCATCCCCGCCCGCCGACAGGAACTGCGGCCGCAACTGGCGCGGCGAAGGCCCATCGATTGCCGATGCCCGCAGTGCCGCCGAAGCCGCTCCATGCGTGCGCACCGTGAGAACCGACCCGGCAAGGATGCGGATGGGGCGGTCGTCGTCTGCGCCACGCGTGAGCGAAGTCAGGTGCCTCGGTGCCTCGCCCGTATGGGCAGGCGGCGTGACCCAGGCCTCGACGGTGGGGGGCACCTGGCCCTGCGCGACGCCCGGCGAGAGCGCGATCTGCAGGCGCAAGGGCACCTCATCCCAGTTCGCCACGCCAAGCACGGCAATCGCGATGCCAAGAAGCACGCGGATCGCATGCGGATCTCTCGACGTCAGCGACAGGGCCGGCCAGCCAACCTTGAGCCGGTTCAGATGTGCCACCACCCAGCGCTGGTGCGCCCGCCAGAGCTGGCGCGTATCGTTGTCGGCAATGATCGCAGGCCGGTCCTCGAGCGCGCTCAGCGGTCGGTGCGATAGCCCGCTTGTGAGCTCCAGGTGTCGAATGGCCTGGGCATGGGTAGGAATGCTGGACTGCCTCAGCGACCACGCCACCGCCCAGGCCGTCGCGCAGAACAGTCCGGCAAGCACAAGCAGATGCAGCCACGAGGGCATGTAGACGAAGGCATTGGCCAGCGCCAGGACCAGGAACGCACCGATAACGCCACCCGCTGGCCAGACCACCGGATAGAGCCGCTCGGCCGCAAGCGAGAGCCAGCTCAGGAGAACGTGCCGGCGCACCTCGCGCGGCAGGCCCGGGCCCGGCTCGTCCTGCGGTGGCTTGCTCTCCTGCGTCACGCGTTACCCGTTGTTTCAGCGACAGCGATGCCGGCAGGAAGGACAGCCGTCAGGCCAGCCACGCCGGCATGCGTTCCTGCGCGATCATCTCTTCAACACTCTGCCTTGGCCGTGTGACCGCAAAACGGCGGCCACTGACCAGGACTTCCGGCACCAGCGGCCGTGCATTGTAGCTTGAAGCCTGAACCGCGCCATAGGCCCCCGCCGAGAGGATGGCCACCAGGTCATCGGCGGCAAGGGGCGGTAACGCAAGGTTTCGTGCGAACTGGTCGGCGCTCTCGCACACCGGGCCGACCACGTCGTAAACCCTGTTTTCGGATTTTTCCGGCGCCCGGACCGGAATGATGTCGTGGTGGGCGTCATACATCGCCGGCCGGACAAGGTCATTCATGCCCGCGTCCAGGATCACGAACGCCCGCTGGTCCCCCCGCTTCACATGGATGACCCGTGAAACCAGGATACCGGCATTGGCCGTGATCAGGCGCCCGGGCTCCACGATGAGTTCGGCATCGAGCCCCGCGAAAACCTCGCGTACGACATCGCCATAGGACGCCGGCAGGGGAGGTTCGTCGCCTTTCGTGTAGGGCACGCCAAGGCCGCCACCCAGGTCGATGCGCTTGATGCGCATGCCCTGGCTTCGCAGGCGGCGCACCAGCTCGGCCAGCTTGCCGAAGGCCTCCCGGAACGGCTCGATCTCGGTGATCTGGCTGCCGATATGCATGTCCACGCCGGCGACATCGATGCCCGGCA
>JBILGJ010000216.1:0-5439 GCA_044351125.1 Micropepsaceae bacterium | reverse complement strand
AGCTGCTTCGGGATCGCGTTCCTGTCCCGGGCGAAAGGACACGCACATGAAGATCCCGTCCCATGGTCGCCCCTTGAACGAGGTCAAGCGTGCGCTTGAGGCGTTTTCCGAGCGCGACCTGCCGTGGCGCGAGGGAAAGACCCTTGCCTACATCTATGATCCTGGCCCCGAGATCGAAGAGATCGCCAAGTGGGCCTATATGCGCTATCTGACGGAGAATGGGCTCGACCCGACGGTGTATCCGTCGATGATGCTGATCGAGAACGAGCTCATCGCCATGGCGTCGGCGCATCTGGGCGGTGTTCCCGGTGTTGTCGGCAGCTTCACGAGCGGCGGCACCGAGAGCTGCATGCTGGCGGTGAAGACGGCACGTGACCATGCACGGGCGACGAAGCCGCACATCAAGGCGCCGGAGGTGATCCTGCCTGTGACCGCGCATGCCGCGTTCCACAAGGCTTGCCACTATCTGGACGTCAAGAAGGTTCTTGTGCCCGTCGACAGCAAGAGCTTCAAAGCCGATCCTGACGCTATCGAGCGAGCGATCACGCCGAATACGATCCAGATCGTGGCTTCGGCTGTTTCCTATGGTCACGGTGTTCTTGACCCGATCCCCGAGATCGGCGCGATCGCCGCGCGTCACGGGTTGCTGTTTCATGTCGATGGCTGCATCGGCGGGTTTCTGCTGCCCTATTACAGGCGATTGGGTGCGAAGCTTGCCGATTTTGATTTCACGGTGCCTGGCGTGACGTCGATGTCGATGGACTATCACAAATATGCGTATTGCCCGAAGGGTGCATCGGTCATCCTCCACCGGGACAAGGAGCTGCGACGGTTCCAGATGTACGCGACAGCCGACTGGACGGGCTACACGATCATCAATCCGACGATCCAGTCGTCGAAGACCGGTGGTCCGATGGCGGCTGCGTGGGCTGTGCTGAATTCGCTGGGTGATGACGGCTACATGGAGTTCGCGCGCCGTATCAAGCATGCGACCGATGTGATCGTGTCCGGTATCCGGCAGACGCCGGGTATCCGCCTGCTCGGGGAACCTGATCTCAACCTCTTGGCTTTCACATCGGATGAATTCTCGTGTTTCCATATCATCGACGAGATGAAGGCGCGTGGGTGGTACGTGCAACCGCAGTTCGGCTATCACGGGTCGGAGCCGAATGTTCATCTCTCGATTGGCCAGAATGTGCATGAGCGGGCGGATGAGTTTGTCACGACCCTGCGGGAGGCTGTCGATGGCGCACGCCCGAAGGGCTTCAGCCAGACGGCGGCGCGGGTAAAGGCCGAGCTTTCACGCATGGATCCGGCCGCATTCAAGCCCTCGATGCTGGCCGACCTGATGCGCGCGGCGGGGATCGAGGATGGGCAATTGCCGCGCAAGTCAGCCGAGCTCAACCAGATCCTCAACGTGTTGCCGCCGGCCGTGACAGAATACGCACTGATCCAGTTCATGAATGAGCGTTATGTCTATCGCGAGAAGAAATGAATTGAAGCACGAGCGTTCATGACCAGACCCGCGCCGGACCGCACCGGCATGCTTTATGCCGCCGGCGCCCATGTGCTCTGGGGCGTGATACCCATCTACTGGAAGCAGATCGAGGCTGCGGGTGCATTCGAGATCGTTGCCCACCGAATCCTTTGGACGGTCGTTTTCACCTTGGTGGTCATTGCACTGCAACAGCGTCTCGGTCGCCTGTGGGCTGCCTTGTGCGATCCGCGTGCAATGCTTGCCCTGGCGGTCAGTTCGCTGCTGATATCGCTGAACTGGGGGCTGTTCATCTGGGCGGTGATGGAGAACCGGATCATCGATACAAGCCTCGGCTACTTCATCAATCCGCTGCTGAGCATCGTGCTGGGGGTCGTCATGCTGCAGGAGCGGCTGTCACTGCTGCAGAAGGTCGCCGTTGGCGTTGCGGCGCTGGGGGTGGCAAACCATACGCTGACACTTGGCTATCTGCCGTGGATCTCTCTTGTTCTGGCGATGAGTTTTGCTCTCTACGGCTTTATCCGCAAGACGATCCATGTGGAATCGATCGAGGGTGTTTCGATCGAGACGATCCTGATGCTGCCTTTGGCTGGTGGCTTCCTGGTCTTCCTGTTTGCGACAGGCGGCGCTGCGTTTGGAAGCCACGGACTTGTCAATGATTTCTATCTTCTGCTTGCAGGGCCCCTGACGGCCTTGCCGCTGATGCTGTTTGCTGCAGGGGCGCGGCGCCTGCCGATGTTCATGATGGGCTTCATGCAATATGTGACGCCCACGCTCAGCCTTTCAGTGGCGGTCTTCATGTATGGCGAGACGTTCACTCATTCGCATGCCATAACATTCGGGCTGATCTGGGGCGCGCTGGCGCTTGTCTCGTGGGAAGCCTTCCGGCGCGAGCGCTACTCGGCGGCCTGACGGCTGAAGTTCCGGATCGCGGCCATGGTGTCTTCGGGTCGGCTGACGACGGTGTAGAGCTCCTTCAATCCGTAGCGCGCAAAATTGTGCGTGTGGACGCGATCGAATGTCTCGAACAGCGGGTCCCAGAACCCCTTGGTGTTGACGAAAACGATTGGCTTGCGGTGCAGGCCAAGCTGAGCCCAGGTCATCGCCTCGAGTACTTCCTCGAGCGTGCCGAGGCCACCCGGCAGGATGACGAAGGCGTCGGCCAATCCATGCATGCGCTCCTTGCGCTCGTGCATGTTGGGCGTAATCACGAGTTCGGTGACGTTCGAAAGCTCGATCTCGCGGGCGCGAAGGAATTGCGGGATGATGCCTGTTACCTCGCCGCCAGCTTCGAGTGCGGCCTTTGCCACTTCGCCCATCAAGCCGATCGAGGCGCCGCCGTAGATGAGCCGGGCGTTGGCCTCGGCGATATTGCGGCCGACTGCGCGGGCTGCTTCGGCATAGGCCGGATCGCTGCCCTCGGATGAGCCGCAGAACACGCAAACTCCAAGCAGTTGATGCATGGGTCCTTCCTGTTTTCTCCCCGTGTGCTTTCGCATCATACACCCGGTTTGCAAGAACTGTGGACCCCTGTTTTGCGCGTTGCGCGTGACGGAAACGTGAGGAATTTGCGACGGTGGCCAAAATTCGGCCTTGGCGGCGGCGCCGCAATGGGTAACGATAGGTAAACAGGTGTTTTATTCCAGTCTTGGAGGTCCACTCGATGAAACTGAATTGCGTTGCGGTTCTTGTTGCGGTCGCCGGTTTGTCTGCCTCCGTCTGGGTGGCTGCGGCATCGCAGGCAG
The DNA here is from genome assembly GCA_044351125.1 of Micropepsaceae bacterium. Lineage (GTDB taxonomy): Bacteria > Pseudomonadota > Alphaproteobacteria > Micropepsales > Micropepsaceae > SZUA-430. Next base: position 2,199 of record JBILGJ010000216.1, on the reverse strand, counting down.
TGGTGGATCAGCGCGTGTCCGGAATGAAGTCGCTGATCGGCGCCATGCGAGCTGCCAATGGCGCCAATGATCCGGCTGTTGCGCGGGAGAGCCTGGCCAAGGCGATTACCTATGCGAAGTCCATTCCGGGGCAGTTCCCCAAGGGGACCGGCATTGGGGATGCCGGCATTACGAAAACGCGTGCCAAGCAGGAGATCTGGACGAAGCCTGCGGCCTTCAAGGCTGAAGCTGACAGGTTCCTTGCTGCGCTCGAGGCGGCAAGTGCGGCAGCAGGCGATGGTGCAAAGTACGAGAGTGCCATGGACGCGGTCAGGAAATCTTGCAGCAGTTGCCATGATGCGTTCCGCGGTCCGGCGACGGACTAGATGAGGGGGCTCTTCCTCGCGCTGCTGGCCGGGTCGCTTGGCCTTGGCCTTTGGTTGCTAGTCTGGCTGCTTTCGCCTGCTCGCACGCCGGTTCATCTTCCGGTCGGCCTGTCCAGTGCAAACCCCGGCATGGTGGAGCGCGGCGCCTACATGGTCCGCGCGGCGGGGTGCGTTGCCTGCCATACCGATGTCACGCGGGGTGGCAAGCCCTATGCCGGTGGGCGGGCGCTGGAGACGCCCTTCGGCACGTTTCATGCTCCCAACATAACGCCCGATGCAGCGACGGGCATCGGTAGCTGGAGTGACGCTGATTTCGTCCGGGCCGTCATGTTCGGCGAAGGTGTCAACGGAGCGCATCTCTATCCAGTCTTTCCGTATACGTCCTATTCCCGGATGACCCTGGAGGATGTGCTTTCGATCAAGGCCTATCTGTTCAGCCTGGAGCCCGTGCGCTCGGAAGTGCAGGCGAATGACATTGCATTTCCCTTTTCCTGGCGCGCGCTGGTGAGGGTGTGGAAGGCGCTTTATGTCGAGACGCAGCGGCCTGCCGAGATTGCACTGGACCGGGATGCGGCGTGGGTGCGTGGACGCTACCTTGTCGAGGGGCCTGGCCATTGCGGCGAATGCCATACGCCGCGCGGCTTGCTTGGCGCGCCTGACCGGGGGCAGGCGCTGCATGGCAATCGGGAAGGACCTGAAGGCTGGTATGTTCCGGCCCTTGATGGCGCGCGTGCAACGGGTTTTTCCCAATGGTCCGTCGAGGAGATCGATGCCTATCTGGAGACGGGCGAAAAGCCCGATTTTGATTCGGCGCAGGGACCCATGAAGGAAGTGATCATGGAGAGTACACGCTTCCTGACTGCGGAAGACCGGCGGGCGATGGCGATCTTCCTGAAATCCCTTGGCGAATAAGCTGTTGATAGAACTGAGGGTTGCATTGCGGGGTGGCTGGCCGGGTCTAAAGTGCGGACTTCAAACCTAGGAATATTTTGCTCCCATGGCCCGCGTCATCGTGATCCTCGCCCTTCTGCTCCTGATCACCACGGGGATCTTTTTCCTAACGCGACCGCCGGCGATCGAGGGCAGGGGGGATGGTCGCGCGACTGTCGCGTTGCCCCAGGTCCCGCCTGCGCCAATATCTGCATCGGGCAGCGAGGTTGCATCGGCGCAGGATCTTGTGGGTCGTCCGGCTGCAGGGGCCGGGCCCGCGTTTGCGACGGCGGGTATCGATCACAAGGGACGCGCATCGTTCACGGGAACGTCCGCGCCCGGTGACAGGTTGTCCATCGTCAGGGACGGCAAGGTGCTTGCGCGTACGCGCGCCGACCGGGATGGCAATTGGAGCATGTCCTTCCGGTTGCCCGAGGTGCGCGAGAAGTTTCTGCTGACCGTGCGCAGCCATCGTGGTGACGGCAAAATCGTCGAGGGCCCGCTGCATGCGGCGGTCGACCTGCCCGCGCAATCAGGTGGCCTGGCCGTGATCCGGATCGAAATGTCCGAGGCTGCGTCCGTTCCTGCCCCGGATGCGTCAGGGGCGACCGTGGATGGCGAGCCCAATGTCGGCATCATCATCGAGACCGTGAATGCCGATGATCGTGGTGGCGTTCGCATGGCGGGTCGTGCAGATCCCGGAGCGACGCTGCGGCTGGAAATGTCTGGGAAGCCTGCTGGATCTGCACGGGTGGGTGCCGATGGTCGCTGGTTGCTCGATGCGATGAATACAACGGGCGCCGAGGTCAGGGTTGTTCGCGTCGTGCTGCTCAGCGCCGCCGGGCGTGAGCTCGACTCGTCGTCATTGCCGTTGCGGCTGCCTGCGCCTGTCGTCAGCGCGGCT
>JBILGJ010000215.1:0-5443 GCA_044351125.1 Micropepsaceae bacterium | reverse complement strand
TAATCACGCGCAGCTGGGCCGACGCTATGCGGCCAGTCCCGAGCTTCTGATCGAGCAGATCGCTGGCACCGACGCGCTCATATCCGTCCACGCCGGGAACAACCAGGGCTATTACTTCCGCGCGCCCTATGGCGTGTGGCGGCGCGTGCATGCGGATGTGCTGAACGCGGATCCGGTGCTGAAGAGGTATGTGGGCCCCGTTTACTGGGACATTGGCGGCGAGACGGCGTTTGACGACGAAGGCCAGGTGCGCGCGTCGGCTGACTGGGACTGCTGGTCCCGCGACTGGACGCCGGATGAATGCGGCCTTGGCTACATGCGCGAAATCGCGCGCAAGCGCGGAGGGATCGTGCTGATGCATGACATCCGCGAGCGCACGGTGCGCATGGTGAGGAACGTGCTGCCGGTGCTGCGCGCCGAGGGTTACAAGTTCGTGACGCTCGACGAGGTGCGTTCGCTCGACCAGTTCAAGACACCGTCAGGCGAAGACGTCCCGGTTGCGGATGCCGGAACGCCGTCGTCGAATGTGTTGATGGACCGATAGGACTGTTGCCTATCTTGCGAACCTGACCGTTTCCTGGCGCGTCTCGCCCGATGCCTTGACGATGAACAGCAGAACGCTGTCACGGTTCAGCGCCTTGGCCTTCTCGAGTGCCAGGTTCACGTCTGCAAGAGATGACACTTCCACGCTGCCGACGGCAACGATGCGGTCGCCAGGCCCGAGGTTGCGGTTTGCTGCGTCGCTTGCAGGATCGATGCCCATGACCAGCACGCCTCCAACGCCCTTGCCGAGGCGGAAGTCCTCTCGCACCGTGTCGGTGATCGACTGCAGCGCGAGGCCGATCGAGGTCGGCTGCAGGCCCTGCCCCGGCATATTGTAGGACAGCGCCTGGTCGCGACGGGCGGCCGTGACCTTGATTGTGATCGTGGCGCTCTCGCGCCAGATGGTGAAGGTCGCGGTTTCGCCCACATTGAGTGCCGCGATCCTGCGCGCGAGTTCGCGGTTGTCCTTGACCACCTGGCCATTGATCTTCAGGACCACGTCGCCGCGGCGAATGCCTGCCTTCTCGGCCGGGCTGCCGGCGACCACGCCGGTGATAAGGGCACCATTCGTATTCTGCAGGCCCAGCGCCTTGGCGCCGTCGTCGGTCAGGCTCTCGATCTGCACGCCAAGATAGCCGCGCTGCACCGCCCTGCCCTGCTTGAGGTCTTCGACCACACGGATGATGGTCGTCGAGGGAATGGCAAAGCCGATGCCGCTGCCTGCGCGTCCCAGCGTGTTCATGCCGATCACGCGCCCGCTGTCGTCGAACGTGGGGCCGCCAGAGTTGCCGGGGTTGATGGCTGCATCGAGTTGCAGGTAGTCGGTGAACTGGCCGCTTCCGACTTCATCACGGCCGCGGGCCGAGAGAATGCCGGCTGTCACGGTGCCATTCAGCCCGAAGGGATTGCCGACGGCCAGCACAAGGTCGCCGACGCGCATGCGGGTGTCGTCATAGAACCTCAAGGCCTGGAACTTGCGGGGGGCATCGACCTTGAGCAGCGCGATGTCGGTGGCCTCGTCGCGGCCGATCAGGCGCGCCTTGTACTTGGTGCCATCGGAGAAGCGGACGTCTGCCTCGTTCAGGCCCGACATGACGTGATTGTTGGTCACGATGTAGCCGCTCTGGTCGATCACGAAGCCAGAGCCGAGCCCCTTGGCGTTTGTGATGCTGACCACGGCAGGCGACACGCGCTCGACGATGTCGGCCCAGCTGGAGAGAGAGAACGCGAGTACCGATCCGCCTGCCAGTGCCGGGCTTGCTGCAAGCGGTGCTGCCTGAACGGCTGCGAGCAGGCATGCGGCTCGTGCGAGGCCGTGGAAGAACTTCTGTGCCATGAAACGCCCCTTCATCCGTGGCCCCTCGGGCCTTGCTGACTTTGGATCGATAGTACCGCGTGCCCGCGGACCTGCGTAGCCGAAAGCCGTGTCGGCCCGCATCATTCGATGCGCGGATGCAACCCGTGCGCGAGAGGCCTGCGGCGCGCTCCCCCGGCCGTGGCAAGGCCTGCTACTGCTGCGCGCGTACGGCCGCCGGTGACGCCGGGGACGGGATTCGGGGACGTGATGGCGACGCCTTTGCCTGCCGGGCGATCACCATCTGAAGGTAGCCCCTCACGTCGATGTCCGGTGGCAAGGCAACGCCGCGCCCTGGTCCTGGCACCTTCAACTCGTCGAGCGAAAAGTCCATGCGCGCGTCATAGGTCCGATCGATCTGGTTTCGCAGGCCCTGCTGCGCGTCGTACCAGGCGGCCTTGGTGGGATTGTCACGGCATGTCGCCATCTCGGCCGGATCGGTCGCGCCCCAGCGCCGCTCGATGCAGTGATAGGGATCGAAGGACATCTGGAAGAGGCGCCGGCGCATCTGCTCGTAGGTCATCTGCACGGGCGTTCCGTTCGAGCGCACATAGGACAGCGTGCACTGGGCGGCTTCTTCGTCATAGGCCTTCAGGAGCGCCGGGGCGAGGATGCCGCCCTGGTACTTCACGCGCTTGTCGCCGGCGGCATGCCATTCAACGAAACGCTGGACCTGCTCGCTGAGTTCAAGGAATGACGCCTTGAGCCGCGCGTCGCGCGATGGGGTGGAGAATTCCTCCCACTCACCCTCGGTTCCATAGATGTTGGTGGGCAGGCGGCCGGGCTGCGCCTTGTTCTGGATGCCGGCGCGGATGGCGAGGTCGACGGCCTCCGCGCGATAACGCAGGTCCTCGCAATTGGCGCGCACCATGTTGCGGACTTCCTGCAATGGCTCGAATGTCAGCGAGCCGCCGCCCATCCTTGCCCGCACATAGTCGTAATAGTCGACAGGCTGGCCATCGACGACGAATTTGCCTGTCTGCCACTCACGGTCCGCGGGTCGCGAGACCGTGCCGAAGAACTGCTCGGTCGAGAAGTCGGGCAGTTCGGCATTGCGCGTGAACTCCATGCGGCCGCCCCTCAGCGTGCCGTCGGCTGCCGGGGTCGCGCCCACGAGGCGGACGGGACGCCAGTTCTTGAACCCCGCGCCCATGCCCGGATAGGAGCGGACGAATTTCTTGCCATAGGTGCCGCGGGTCAGCGAATTGTCCGGGTGCGCGTCGATGAAGAGGACCCGGCCATCGTCCTCGACCCTGTATACGACGGCGACGTGGCCGTTGGGATCATAGAGGACCGTGCCCGGCCGCAGGGCCTTGCGGTCCATGCGCACGGGATAGAGGTCGGTTCCATCCATGTCGGGATGCAGGCGGAACATGGCCGAGGAAATTCCATTGCGCAGGTCGACGAGAAGACCCGGGCCCGTGGCGCTTCCGCTGGTCACGTCGCGACGGGCGCTGATGGAATTGCCGCTGGCGGTGTAGCGGATGTCCCGGGTGGCGCCGCGCGGGGCGACTGCGGAGATGTAGGAGAACGGCAAGCCGCGCTTCCAGGCATAATAGGCCCTCAGGAAGTAAGGCAGGTCCGCGCAGTCGGCGGCCCAGTAGATGCCGGGCGGATCTGTCCTGGCGAAGGGATTGGCCGCACTTTTCATGCAGCGGTCGACGGTGTTGCACCGCGCCTCGCCGATGGCCTGGATGAACTCCATGTAGCCGCGCTCGTCGGCCTCGCTCCAGGCCTCGCGCGTTACCTTGATCGTTGTTCCCGTGTTCTGGGCAAAGGCTGAGCCGGCGCCCAGCGTCAGCACCAGGCAAAAACCAACCATGCCTGCCAGACGACAGGCCATTTTCCGGAGACGCACCGCCCCTCCCCCCTTGAGAGCTGCAGACTTGCCAAACATGGTAGCGTTTCGGCTCGTATCGTCAACAATTACGGGAGTTCGGGCCGATTTGTTCTGTGGCAGGTTGCGCGGCGGACACGTTTTCGTGATTTGGCCGTCCCTCGCGGCGGTAGGGCTTTGCTAGTATCATCTTCGTACTATATTGATGTGCATGATACCGAGGGGGTAGCCTCTTCAAGGTGGACTGCGCCGGGGTAACCCTGCGGGAGAGACGCGTGAGTGCGACTGACGTACACCTGAAGAAGTTCCGTAAGGAGCTCCACGGCGGCATTGCCGCCATGGTGCTGCTCGCCCTGCTCAATCGGTCGGGAGAGGAAATGTACGGTTACCAGATTGCCAAGGAGATAACGGCGAAGGCTGGCGGCGCCTCGTTCCTCAAGCAGGGGGCGATCTATCCGGTGCTGCGGTCCCTGCATGCGACCGGGCTCCTGTCCAGCCGGGTCGAGCTCTCCGCCTCGGGACCGCCGCGCCGCTATTACGCAATATCCCCGGAGGGGCGTGAAGCCCTGGAGGCGTGGCGCGAGGTCTGGGTCGATCTTCGCAGCTTCGTGGATTCGCTCATCGAGCCTGCGGCCGCTGCGGGAGGGCGCAACCATGACTGATGCCGTCACGACTGAATCTGTCCCTGAAACCGTTGCCGGCTATCTGCAGGCGCTGAAGTCCTGCCTCAAGGGGCAGCCGGCTGCGCTTGTGCTCGATGCCCTTGCCGATGCCGAGGAATACCTGCGGGCCGAGCAAGCCTCGGTCGAGGGGGAAACAGAGCATCAGATGCTTGTGCGCGTCGTTGAAACCTATGGATCGCCACGCGAGGTGGCGCAGGAGTACATCACCATGGAAAAGGTCTACAACAGCCCGTTTCCCGCCCGCGAAGAGGACAATGACGGGCCTGGGTTCTTCGGCGTGCTTGTCGATCCGGCGGCCTATGGCTCGCTGATCTACATGCTTCTTTCGCTGGCGACCGGCATCTTCTATTTCACGTGGGTGGTCACCGGCCTCAGCCTGTCGCTCGGCCTTGCGATCCTGATCATTGGTGTGCCGTTCTTCCTGCTGTTCGTCGGCTCGGTACGGGTGATCAGCTGGGTCGAGGGCCGCATCGTCGAGACATTGCTCGGCGTGCGCATGCCACGACGCATGCCGTCGCAGGACAGCGCCGGCACATTGTGGTCACGGATCAAGCAAGTCCTGTCGGACGGACGGACGTGGGGTTCGATGTTCTACATGCTTATCCAGCTGCCGCTGGGCATACTCTATTTCACGATCTCCGTGGCGCTTGGCGTCACGTCCGGCGCCCTGATTGCCGGTGGCATCCACCAGCTTGCAACAGGACAGGACCACATCATGGTCGCCCAGCGTCCTGAAGTCGATGCGTTCCTCAATACACCTCCGGGTCTGGTTCTGGTGGTGATCGTGGGCCTGGTCGGCATCCTGCTGACGCTGCATGTGGCGCGGGCGCTGGGGATCGTGCACGGGAAGATCGCCGAGACCCTGCTGGTGCGTGCCTGAGGCGGGCGGGAACATCATGAAGCGCGCGGATACCGAGCAGAAGCTTTCCGACGGTGCCTACGAGAAGCAGCTTGTCGAGCTGCAGATCGAACTGGTCAAGTTCCAGCGCACGCTGATTGCGGATGGCGGCCGGGTGGCCGTGGTGA
>JBILGJ010000214.1:0-5464 GCA_044351125.1 Micropepsaceae bacterium | reverse complement strand
ATGCGGCGCTTCGTCGATGATCGTCGCCGGTCCCGGCGCCAGCCGGACAACGGAGCCATTGGGTGCATGGATGGCCTCGGGCACCTGCAGGCTCTTGGCCAGCCTGACGTGCTCCATGAGGTGGCGCTCTTCGCCGTGAACCGGCACGGCGATCCGGGGCCTGAGCCACGAATACATGTCCGCCAACTCGTCGCGCGCAGGATGGCCGGAAACATGGACATCATGGTCTTCGGCTGAAATCACCTCGACCCCTCGCATCGCAAAATCATTCTGCATCTCGTAGATGAGACGCTCGTTTCCAGGAATGACGCGAGAGGAAAATATCACGCTGTCGCCGGGGCCCAGGCTTACATGCGGGTGGTCCCCTGCCGCTATGCGCGTGAGGGCCGCGCGCGGCTCGCCCTGGCTGCCGGTGCAGAGATAGAGCACTCTGTGTGCCGGCAGGTCGGCTGCGGACTCTTCGTCGATGAGCGAGGGTATGTCCTTCAGGTATCCGGTTTCGATGGCCGCTTTTGCGATCTTGTGCATTGACCGTCCGACCAGGGCTACATGCCGCTTGGCCGCCGTCGCGGCCTTGATGACGGACTTCATGCGGGCAACGTTCGAGGCAAAGGCGCTGACGGCGATCCGTCCCTGGCGACCGGCAATGACCAATTCGAGGTGTTTGGCCACGTCGGCTTCGGACCCCGAGCGTCCGGGAACGAATACGTTCGTGGAGTCACAGATGGCAGCCAGAACGCCCTCGTCGCCCGCCCGCTTGAGGGCGGCGATGTCGGTCTTGCGGCCGACCACCGGGTTCGGATCGATCTTCCAGTCGCCGGTGTGAAGGATGTTGCCGAGGGGCGTTCGGATGATGATGCAATTGGGCTCGGGGATCGAGTGGGTGATGTCGATGAAGTCCATCTCGAAGGGCCCGAGCTTCAGCGAACCGCCCAGTGGCACCACGTGCAGCGGCACCTCTTCCAGTATGTCTGCCTCCTCGAGCTTGCCTCTAACAAGCGCCGCGGTGAACGGCGTCGCATAGACCGGCACCTTCAGGCGCGACCAGAGATGGCCGACCGCGCCGATGTGGTCTTCGTGGGCGTGTGTCAGCACAATGCCGAGCAGGTTACGGCGATGCTCCTCGATGAAGCCGGGGTCCGGCAGGATCACGTCAATGCCCGGTGTGTCGTCGCCGCCGAACATCACCCCGAGATCGACCATGATCCACTGGCGACGGTTCTCAGGGCCATATCCATAGAGGTTCAGGTTCATGCCGATCTCGCCGGCGCCCCCCAAAGGAACGAAGACGAGTTCGTCGTCGGCCTTGACCTTGCCTTTGGCCTTGGTCATTCGACCGGCTTCCGGGACTTGCCGGCATTGCGCTCGTAGATGTATCGCAAGCCGCGAACCGTGAGGTCATGGTCCACGGCCTCGATCACCGTCGTCGAATGACGGAAGAGATGCGCAAGACCACCTGTGCCGATCACCTTCATGGGCTTTCCATACTCCTGCCTTATGCGCGCGACGAGGCCCTCGATCAGCGCTATGTAACCCCAGAAAATGCCTGATTGCATTGCAGGGATCGTATCACGCCCAATGACCGTCGCGGGCCGCTCGACTGCGATCCGCGGCAACTGCGCTGCGGCTAGGTGCAGGGCTTCCATCGAGAGGTTGACACCGGGCGCGATGATGCCGCCCTCGTAGCTGCCCTGCTCACCGACAATGTCGAAGGTTGTCGCGGTGCCAAAATCGATGAGGATCAGGTTCCCGCCATAATCCCGGAAGCCGGCGACCGTGTTGACAAGCCGGTCGGCACCAACTGCGCGCGGTCGGTCAGCGTTGATCACGATACCCAGATCCACGTCGGGATCACCGATGACCATTGCATTCTGCCGAAAATACTTTGCGCACAGGCGTCTCAGGTTGAACAGCGAGGGCGGAACGACGCTTGAAATGATGGCACCCGTGATGTCCTGGGCCTGGATGCCCTCGAGCTGCAGCAGCTGCGCAAGCCAGACATAGTATTCATCAGCCGTGCGGTTGTCCTTCGTAACGGCCCGGAACTGCGCGCGCACCTGCTTGCCGTCGTGAACGGCGAAGACGATGTTGGTGTTGCCGGCGTCAATCGCAAGAAGCATGGGTTACCTCAGGGCATCGGGGAAGAAGACTTCTCCCGCCGCAATGGCCCTACGCTGCCCGTCGGTGCACAGAAGTTCAAGGGCTCCGTCATGGCGTATGGTTTCGAAGATCCCGCTTATGGTTTCCCCGGGTAACCTGACATCGATCATGCCGTTGAGACCTGCCGCCCGTTCGAGCCAGGCAGCACGGATGGCCGGAAAGCCCTGCGTCTGCCAGGTGCGGAAGCGCAGATCCCAGGCCCCTGCGAGCACGCCAAGCGCTGCCAGAGGGTCAGGTGCAATTCCGCACTCGTTAACGAATGTTGCAGGATAGTTGGCCAATGCCGGCGCATGGACGAGGTTGATGCCGATGCCGATTGCAAGCCAGGGCAGCTCACGGCGATCGCCCGCCGTGGCGGTCTCTAGCAGGATGCCCGAGATCTTGCGGCCCTCCACGAGGGTGTCGTTGGGCCACTTCAACCTCACGCTATCTGGCGGCACCCAGCGGCAGAGAGTGTCGTGAACTGCAACCGCTGCAACAAAAGACAGCAAAGCTGCTTGCGCCGGTGCGCAGTGCGGCGGCATCAGAAGCGTTGCCATGAGGTTTCCGCGGGGTGAGCTCCATTCCCTCCCCCGCCGTCCACGCCCTGCGGTTTGCGCGTGCGCCATGATCCAGACGGGCCCAACGTCACCCGCGGCAGAAAGACGGCGCGCTTCCTCGTTGGTGGAGTCGATTTCGTCGAGCTCTATCAACCTGTATCCGGCCGGAAGCGTCGGCGCGGCCATTTCAGGGGATCAGCGCTCGCGCGGCGGCGCCAGCTGCCTCCGTCACGGCAAGCGGCGAGACGATGAAGAACAGAACGAATGCCGACGACGCCGCGAGAAGCGCTGCATTGACGGTGCCGATCGGCTTTTCGAACGGAGCAGCAGGCTCATCGAAGAACATGACCTTCACGACGCGCAGGTAATAAAAGGCGCCGATCACGCTCGAGATGAAGCCAATGGCTGCCAGCACGTAGAGCTTTGACTCGACGGCCGCGAGAAACACGTACCACTTGCCCATGAAGCCTGCGAGTGGCGGAATGCCGATCAGGCTGAACATCAGAATGGCCAGAAGATACGCTGTGGTGGGATCGCGCTGCGAAAGACCTGACAAATCCGAGATCGACTCGAGTGGCTTGCCGTCGCGCCGCATCTGCAGGATGCAAACAAAAGTGCCAACGGTCATGGCAAGATAGATGACAAGATAGGTCAGAACGCCCTGAACGCCAGCCTGTGAACCGGCCGCGAAACCGATGAGCGCGTAGCCCATGTGGCTGATCGAGGAATAGGCCATCAGGCGCTTTATGTTGTCCTGGCCAATCGCGGCGAGGGCTCCGAGCAGCATCGATGCGATGGATACCGGGATGATGATCTGCATCCAGGCTTGCTCGGCGGCCGCGAAGGGCCCGAAGACGACACGCAGGAGAAGTGCCATGGCGGCGATCTTCGGCGCGGCGGCAAAGAAGGCCGTCACTGGTGTCGGGGCGCCCTCGTATACATCCGGCGTCCACATATGGAAGGGAACGGCTGACACCTTGAAAGCAAGGCCCGCGAGAATAAAGACAAGACCGATCGTCGTGCCGATTTGCGTGCTGTCGGCGGCAACAGCCGTCGCAATACCGTCGAATGTCGTTGTTCCGGTGAAGCCGTAGACGAGGCTTGCGCCGTAGAGCAGCATGCCTGACGACAGCGCTCCGAGGACGAAGTATTTCAGGCCGGCTTCCGTCGAGCGGGCGTTATCGCGCGCGAAGGACGCCAGCACGTAAAGCGCGAGGCTCTGCAGTTCGAGGCCGACATAGAGAACGATCAGGTCATTGGCCGAGATCATGACCAGCATACCCAGCGTCGCGAGTGTCACGAGAAGCGGATACTCGAAACGGGTCAGCTTTTCGTCGCGAAGGTAGTCGAGCGACATCAGCATCGCGATTGCCGAACCTCCGAGGACCAGAAGCTTCAGGAACCGCGCAAAGGGATCGATGACCATGGTGCCAGAGAAGGCAAGAACCTTGTCGGCAGGACCCGTCGCCACCAGGTAACCAACGAAGCACAGCAGTGCGACGCAGGCCCATGTGACAAGTGCGTGGCGCCGGTCTCCGGCAAAGACCCCGATCAGCAGCAGGGCCATGGCCCCGACCGCCAGCGCGATCTCGGGCATGGTCGCGGCCACGTCGGCCTGAAACTGAATCATGTCGACGCCGCCGCTCATGGGGCTGCTCCTTCACCTGCGTCCGCGGTTTTCAGCTTGCCCTCGATCTGGTCGAGGGTGGCCTGGACCGAGGTACCGGTCATCTCAAAGATTGGCTTGGGGTAGAAGCCGAAGAAGATCGTCGCGGCCACCAGCGGGGCAAGGATGAACATCTCACGACCGTTGAGATCCTCGATGTCCTGGAGTTCGGGCTTCTCGATCTCGCCGAACACCACGCGGCGATAAAGCCACAATGCGTAGGCTGCACTCAGGACGACACCCGTCGTTGCGAAGATTGCAATGGTGGTATTCGCCTCGAATGCCCCGACAAGTGTCAGGAATTCGCCCACGAACCCGCTGGTTCCCGGAAGGCCTACATTGGCCATCGTGAAGACCATGAACACAGCCGCATAAAGGGGCATGCGGTTCACGAGGCCGCCATAGGCCTTGATTTCGCGCGTGTGCATCCGGTCATAGACGACGCCCACGCAGAGGAAGAGCGCGCCCGAGACAAAGCCGTGGCTGATCATCTGCATGACTGCCCCGTCGACACCCTGCCTGTTCAGCGTGAACAGGCCCATGGTCACGAAGCCCATGTGCGCGACCGATGAATAGGCGATGAGCTTCTTGATGTCTTCCTGCATGAGCGCGACCAGCGAAGTGTAGATGATCGCAATGACGGACAGGACCATCACAAAGTCGGCGAAATAGGCAGACGCATCGGGGAACATCGGCAGCGAGAACCGCACGAAGCCATAGCCACCCATCTTCAACAGGATGCCGGCGAGGATCACCGAACCCGCCGTCGGTGCCTCGACGTGAGCGTCGGGCAGCCAGGTGTGTACGGGCCACATCGGCATCTTCACCGCGAAGGAGGCGAAGAAGGCAAGCCACAGCCAGGTCTGCATCTCGACCGGGAACTCGTAGGCCATCAGGGTTGGGATGTCAGTCGTGCCTGCGGTCACGTACATCGCCATCACGGCGATCAGCATCAGGACCGAGCCAAAGAGGGTGTAGAGGAAGAACTTGAATGACGCGTAGACACGCCTCGCGCCTCCCCAAATGCCGATGATCAGGAACATCGGGATGAGGCCGGCTTCGAAGAAGAGGTAGAAGAGCACCATGTCCAGCGCGCAGA
>JBILGJ010000017.1:0-16495 GCA_044351125.1 Micropepsaceae bacterium | reverse complement strand
GACGCGAGAGTTCGTCACACACATCGGCGCGGTTCGCACTGCTTGCGCGGGTGAAGGCGATGACGCGCGCGATCGCATTCGGCGAGAGGCCGGCGCCCTTGGTGAAGTCGCCCGAGTCATCCTTGCGGCCCGCGCCGAGGAGCTGGGTCACGCCTTCGACGCCCAGACGGTCGAGCTTGTCGATCGCGCGCAGGACGCCAAGGCGCTGTGCCTCGTGTTCGGCACCGCTGCCGATGCCGATGGCCTCGAGGATGCCGTTCAGGATCTTGCGGTTATTGACCTTGACCACATAGTCCCCGGCGAGGCCCAGCGCGTCGAAGACGTCGCAGAGCATCATGTAGCCCTCGGCGTCGGCCACGGGCGAGGCGGTGCCAACCGTGTCGGCGTCGAACTGCGTGAACTCGCGGTAGCGGCCCGGGCCCGGCTTTTCGTTCCTGAAGACCTGGCCGACCTGGTAGCGGCGGAAGGGCTTGGGCAGGGCGTCGTAATTCTCGGCAACAAAGCGGGCGAGCGGCGCGGTCAGGTCGTAGCGCAGCGAGAGCCATTGCTCGTCGTCGTCACGAAAGGCAAACACGCCCTCGTTCGGGCGGTCGAGGTCGGGCAGGAACTTGCCGAGCGAGTCGGCGAACTCGATCGACGGCGTCTCAAGCGGATCGAAGCCATAGGATTCGTACACGCCGCGGATCACCTCGAGCATGCGGCGCTCGGCGATCAGGTCCGCGCCGAGACGGTCGCGGAAGCCGCGCGGCTTTTCTGCTGAAGGCTTGTTTGGCTTTTCCTTGGACATTTCTTGTCGTTCAGTCGTGGGGATGATTGCGCCTAGCATGTCACGGCCGGAAGTGCGAGGCCATGGCGGAGAACCGCCATTGAATGCGCCAAAACGTCATGCACGGCCGGCTTGCGCCGACCGTGCAGGAAATCCCGGACGTTAACGGATGAGACTATTGCGGCTGTTCGGGGGTGGCAGCCTTCTTCTGCTGCTCGGCATAGGCCGCATTGGCGAGGGTGATGACGTAGGCGCGGATGTCCTTGACGTCCTGTTCGTTCACGACGTCGGCGAACGAGGCCATGCCGTTGCCCGCAAGTTCGCCGTCCAGCACGATCTCCTTGTAGCGGGCGAAGACTTCCGGCGAAGACATGCGCAGGTCGGGCAGCAGCCCCGAGCTCATGGCGAAGAAGCCGTGACAGACGCCGCAGTAGCGGTGATAGGTCTGGCTGCCCTTTGCGATCTGCGCGGCGGCGAATGTCTCGACCGGCGGCTGGACCATGGGGCTGCGCAACTGCTCGGCGACTTCGAGCTTTGCCTTGCCTCCGATCTTGTAGGCCAGGATCTTGCCATTGTTCGCGTAGCGATTGATGGCATTGCCGGGCTCGGGCACCAGCGTGACGCCCACGCCACCCCAACCCGCGAGAACGGCTACATATTGCTCGCCGTCGATGGCGTAGGTGACGGGCGGCGCAATGATGCCGATCTTCGTCTCGGTCTTCCAGACCTCCTCGCCGGTGTCAGCCTTCCAGGCGCGGAAGGTTCCGTCACCGCCACCCTGGAAGACCAGGTTGCCGGCCGTCGTCACGACGCCACCATTCCAGAAGACGGCATGCTTGTTGCGCCAGACTTCCTTCTGCGCAACAGGGTCCCAGGCGATCAGATTTCCTTCGACCGACGGCAGGGGCTGCCCTGCCCTGATCGCAGCCTCGGTCAGGGTCGCGATCATGCCGAAGTCGACACCGGTGTTCCACACGCCCGGCTTGACCGAACGGGTCTTGTCAAAGGCGAAAAGCTGTGCGGTGAGCTGGGATGGAATGTAGACAAGCTTTGTGTTGGGGTTGAATGCCATGGGCTGCCAGTTGTGCCCGCCATGCGGCGAGGGCTGCACCATCTTCGGCTCGTTGCGGTAAGCGCTTGAGGGATCCTCGATGGGGCGACCGTTCTCGTCGAGGCCCTTTGCCCACGTCACGGGAACGTAGTTCTTGCCCGAGATGAACTTTCCCGTCTCGCGATCGAGGACATAGAAGAAGCCGTTCTTGGGGGCGTGCAGCAGCACCTTGCGGGGCTGGCCGTCGATCTCGAGGTCGGCAAGGATGATGTGCTGGGTCGCGGTGAAGTCCCAGGTGTCGCCGGGGGTCTGCTGGAAATGCCAGGCCATCTCGCCCGTGTCGGGCCTGATGGCCACGATCGAGGAGACATAGAGATTGTCACCGCCGCCGGGCGAACGCAGGTAGCGGCTCCACGGCGAACCATTGCCCGTGCCGATGTAAAGAAGGTCGAGGTCGGGGTCGTAGGCCATCGAGTCCCAGACCGTGCCGCCGCCACCGACTTCCCAATACTTCCAGCCCTGCGGGTCGGATTTCCACGTTGGCAGAGCCTTCTTCAGATGCTCGCCTTCGGGCGGCAGGCGCGGATCGCCCGGCACGGTGTAGAAGCGCCAGAGCTGGCGACCGGTTTCCGTGTCGTAGGCGGTGATGTAGCCGCGCACGCCCAGCTCGCCGCCACCGTTTCCGATGATGACCTTGTCCTTGACGATGCGCGGAGCGCCCGTGATCGAATAGGGCTTGCTGCGGTCGATGGTGTTGATGTCCCAGACGGGCTTTCCGGTCTTGGCGTCGAGTGCCACGAGGCGCCCGTCGATCGTGCCCACATAAACGCGCCCCTTCCAGACGGCGACGCCGCGATTGACGACGTCACAGCAGGGCTTGCGGCCCCATTCGCGCGGGACCTCCGGGTCATAGACCCAGAGCTGCTCGCCGGTCTTGGCATTGATCGCGTAGACGACGCTCCACGAGCCGGTCGCGAACATCACGCCGTCCTTGACGATGGGTGACGCCTCGAGGCCGCGGATCGAATCCGTATCGTAGCTCCAGGCGAGGCCCAGGTCCTTGACGTTGCCCGCGTTGATCTTGTCGAGCGGGGAGAAGCGCTGTTCGCCATAGGTGCGGCCATGCGCCAGCCAGTTCTGGGGTTCCGTGTCGGCGGCCTGGACCTTCGCGCCGTCAATGTCGGCGGCCTGTGCCAGCATTTTCTGCATGGCCTGGGTCTGGGCGATGTCCGGGGTCTGCGTCCCTGAAATCACGTTCGTGACCGTCGTGGCCGGGCCGCCGAAGCGGGCACCCAGCACCGGTATCGCCAATACTGCGCCGACCGCGGCGGCCACCATCCAAAGACGAGCGTTCTCGGAAGCCATTCTCAGTTTCCATCCCCTGCAGTGATTGGATGCAGCGTAACGGTCACCCGATGCGGCCGCAACGGGTGGGTGCACACACCCGTGACTAAATTCCACACCCGGGAAGGGAGACGGCAAAGGTGCTGCCGGACTGCAGGTTCACGTCACCGCCGTGCAGCCGTGCGATCTGCCTGACAATGGCGAGGCCCAGGCCTGCGCCGGCATCACCCGCCGCCGTCTTCGATCTGCGATAGAAGGGCTCAAACACGCGTTCGCGGTCTTCGGGGGCAACCCCCTCGCCTGCATCGGTCACCTTGAGCAGGGCCTGCTGGCCAACGCGCGATACCTCGACGCCAATGGGGGGCCTGCCGTGCTTGCCGGCATTGTCGAGAAGGTTGCGGATGATGCGGCGCAGCAAGCGCTGGTCGCCACGCACCATGACGGCGCTGCCGGACACAAGGACGTCATCGTAGCGCGATGCCTCCTCGGCAGCGAGTGCCAGCAGATCAATATCCTCGACCGCCTCGAGTGCCCGCATCGCACCGAGCCGGCTTGTCAGCAGGATCTCGTCGATCAGGGCGTCAAGTTCGGCGATGTCGCCTGCGAGCGCTGCGCGCATGTGCTCGTCGGCGTCGGTGCCGAGGCGTTCGAGGCCGAGGCGCAACCTTGTGAGGGGTGTACGCAGTTCATGGCTTGCGTTGGCCAGCAACATGCGGTTGGCACTCACCAACTGCTCGATGCGGGCAGCGGCGCTGTTGAAGCTCTCTGCGACGCGGGCCACCTCGTCGCGACCTTCCACCTTTACCCGGACACCAAGGTTGCCCGCGCCCAGTGTCTCCACGCCCTGCTGCAGGCGTTCGAGACGCCGCGTGAGGCCGCGCACGACCGGAAAGGAGCCGATCGCCAGCACGAGACCCACGGCTGCGAGATGGGCAAGGAAGCCGGGTCCACGCACATGGCGCTGGAAGGGCGGCCTGATGACGATCAGGCGTCCGTCGCGCAACTGGAACTTCCAGACGGGATTGCGTGCCCCGGATCGCGGGCGATCGTCGTCGATGTCTGCCGGTGGCGGCAAGGGCGCGCCAGCTGCGCCCACGAGGCGACCGGCGCGGTCATAGACTGCGATGTCAGACTCGAGGAGTTCCGACAGACGGCGGATCGCCGCCTTCTGAATGCTGGCTGCAGCATCCGGGTCGCCGAGAGCTGCCGTCGCCAGGCCCGATGCCATGCCGAAGGACTTGCGCGCCATGGCCTGTTCGGGACCGGCCCACCAGATGGCGACGGATACGAGCAGCGCCAGAAGCAGCGTGCCGACAACCGTTGCATAGACCTTCACATAGAGGCGATCGAAAACGCGCATCGGGGCTATCCAGTTCGTCCGGCTCATCGGTTCACCCCTTGCTGTCCCTGCTTTGCGTCAGCGCCTGCGGTCACGGCCGGCTTCGTCGTCCTGAACCCGCGAGAACACATAGCCAGTGCCGCGGACAGTCAGCAGGCGCCTTGGCTTGCGCGGGTCATCCTCGATGGCGGCGCGGATCCTCGAGACGTGCACGTCGATCGAGCGGTCGAAGGGCTCGAGCGATTGCCCCTTCAGGAGATCAAGCACCTGCTCGCGGGAGAGCACCCTGCCCGCGCGCTCGGCCAGCACGCGCAGGATCTCGTACTGGTGCGAGGTGAGTGGTCGTGGCTGCCCGTCAATCCGGACCTCGCGCGCGCCGCGATCGAGCTCGAGCCGGCCGAAGACCAGCACGTCCTGATCCGGGGGCGCTGTCGAACGGCGCAGGATGGCCCGCAGCCGGGCAAGAAGTTCACGCGGCTCGAAGGGTTTCGCGAGGTAGTCGTCGGCGCCCATCTCGAGCCCGATGACCTTGTCCATCGCGTCACCGCGCGCGGTCAGCATGAGGACGGGCGTTCGCAGGCGCAGGCGCAACTGCCGGCATATGTCGAGGCCATCCATGTCGGGAAGCATGAGGTCAAGGATGATCGCCGCAAATGCGTCGGATCGCGCAGCCTCGAGCGCTGCCATGCCTGTCGATGCATGGCTCACGGCAAAACCCGACTGGCGCAGATAGGTTTCTATCATCTGCGCCAGCCGGACATCGTCTTCAACGAGCAGGATCTTCTGGTTCAAGGCTGTCCTGCCACCTTGCGTTCCATGTACGCCTCATCGCGGGCGCCGCGAGGCAATCAAAAATCAAACCGCTGCGCAAGCTTGGCACGCTGTTCGGGCGTCAGGACATCGGCTGCATCGGCGATGGCCTGTGCCAGCCTGCGGCTTGCCGCATCGGCCTGGGCGAGTTGGGCGGCGCGCAAGGCCTCGAGTGCGGCCCTGTCGATGGTGGGTGCGGTCAGGATCTGGCGGGCCTGCTTGCGTGCCTCGCGCATCTTGTCCCGCATGGGGAGAAGATCCCTTGCTGCGGCTGTCGCGATGTCGGTGAGGCGCTTCTTCTGCTCGTCGGTTGCATCCAGGCGGCGGGCGGCAAAGCCGATCATCCGTTCGATGCGCCGGGGGGCAAAGTCCTCGCTGCGGGGGCCGTCCTGCATCCAATGGTGCCCGCGCCAGCCGTGTCCGGGGCCATAGCCCATTGCATGATGCCGGTACATGCCAAGGCCCGCGATGGCGAAGCCGCCTGCCACGATGCCCACGAGCAGGACCAGGGTCATGGCGAGGTAGCCGAAGCGCTTGCCGCCACGCTCCTGCGCCTTTGTTTCGTCTGTCATCGGTTTTCTCCGTTTCTGGGAATTTACATCCGCTGGGCCCCGCTTCGAGACCCTTCCAGACCAAGATGGTGCGGCCGCATTTCGCCAGGGTGTCGGGATTGTAAAGTTTTGTGTCCGGCAGGCTGCGGGCCCGGCCAAAAGCAGGGGAGATGGGCCCGCGCCCGGACTGCCCGGGTCGTTAACCCATGGAATTCCGGGCTTCGCGCGGCGGTTTTAAGGGTTGTACAGACAGCACGATATCGGTCTAATCCCGCGCCTTCGCATTGACATCCCGCCCCTTCGACATCAGATCCCGACACCATGGCCAGACTCACGATCATTCCCGACAACACGAAAGTCGATTTCGTTGGCAACCGCATCATGGCGTTTGCGATCGACGGACTGCTTGTCATAGCGACGATCCTGTCCTTGTGGTTCCAGGGACTGAACCTCGGCATCGACTTCACGGGCGGCGTGGTGATCGAAGCCACGAGCAGCAAGGCAATCAACTTCGACGAGGTGCGCGAGAAACTTGTGGCACTTGGCTTCAAGGATCCCGCCGTCCAGCAATTCGGCGACGTGAAGAACCTGCTCATCCGCATCAAGCCCACGGATGAGATCGCGGGCAAGGAGCAGGAAGCCGCCGCAAAGATCCGCGCCTCTCTTGGATCAGAGTACACAATCAACCGCGTTGAGGCCGTCGGCCCCAAGGTTTCTGGCGAACTCCTTCAGAGCGGCATCCTGGCCACCACGCTGGGCGTGCTCATGATCGGCATCTATGTCGCCTTCCGCTTCGAGTGGCAGTTCGGCATTGCCGCCATGCTGGCGACGGGACACGACGTGCTGGTGGCTGTTGGCCTCTACTCAATGCTGCAATTCGACTTCAACCTGACGTCGGTGGCAGCCCTGCTGCTTCTGGCAGGCTATTCGGTGAACGACACGGTCGTCGTGTTTGACCGTATCCGCGAGAACCGACGCCTTTTCAAGAGGATGCCGTTCGGCGACATCATCAACCTGTCAACCAACCAGACGCTTTCTCGCACCTTCCTGACCAGCTTCACAACAGCGCTGTCGGTCATCCCGCTGCTGCTGTTCGGCGGAGAAGCCCTGTTCGGGTTTGCGGCCACGATCCTCTGGGGCATCGTGATCGGCACCTATTCGTCGGTGTTCGTTGCCTCGTGCGTGCTGCTGTACCTGCCCGCCATGCAGATGGGGCAGTCCGTCGAGGAACAGACCCCGGTCCAACCCTGACACCGGCAGGCCGAAAGGGCTGACTTTACGCTATCTTAAGCCTGTCGAATCAATACTCACGATGAGCGTCTGTCGCGCGTGGGTGCTGCCTGCGCGTGTCCGGCGTAGAGAAATCAATGGCCGCTATCGAACCACGGAGGGCGGCCCGTGTCCGGGAAGCTGCAATCCATGTTCAAGTCGAGGCGTGCGGAAGAACAACTCAAGGCGGTCGCCGCCGAGGCCCAGCGGGCTATCGATGCAGCCAAAGCCGATGCCGAGGCCCGCGTCGGGGCTGCCCTCGCCGAGAAGGAAAAGCTTCGTACGGATCTTCTGGCGCTCTCCAATGCCGTCCAGCAGAAGGCCGGCGAGCGCGTCATCCAGGCGGTGGGCACCACCGAGGCGATGCGTCACCAGGCCGATGCGATGTACGAGACCATCAAGCGCACCGAGGCCATGACGACCGAGGTGAGCGAGGCCAGCACACGCTCGGCGGAAAACACCAAGGTCATCGCCGACGCGGCGCAACGCCTCTCCTCGACCATCCAGGCCGTCAACTCCAAGCTGGAGATGACCAGCACCTCGACCGACAATGCCGTCAACGCCAGTGCGCGTGCCAAGGGTACCATCCGGGAGCTTTCGCAAGCCGTCTCGCAGATCGGCGAAGTCGTCAGCGTCATTCGCGAGATCGCCACCCAGACCAACCTTTTGGCTCTCAACGCGACCATCGAGGCGGCTCGCGCCGGGGAAGCCGGCAAGGGCTTTGCGGTCGTCGCCAACGAGGTAAAGCAGCTGTCGATGCAGACGGCCCGCTCCACCGAGGAAATCCGCGCCAAGATCGACGAAATCATCCGCGCCACTCAGTGCACCGTCGAGTCCAACGACGAAATCGACCGCCTCATCCGCGAGGTCGATTCGTCGGCCAAAGAGGTCGGCGTCGCCATGACCGAGCAGAGCGCCGCAACACGCGAGATCGTCCACAGCGTGGAAGAGACGCTGCCGGCCGTGCAGCGGGCGGCCGCGGCCATGCAGAAAGTCAGCGCCGAAGCGACGGCGGCAGGAACTGTCGCGCTTGAGGTGCGCACCAGCGCGGATGGCCTTACGAAAGGCATCCATGAGTTGCGCGACGCAATCTGGGAAATCCTGGACCGGTCGACCTCGAATCGCGACCATCGTGGCGCCTCGCGTTACGAAGTGCATCAGGAAGCCTCGCTTCAAGCCGAGGAGTTCGATGTCGAGGGCCATCAAGCCATCACGGATGGCGACGTCAAGGCCGCCGTCCACATCGAGAATCTCTCGCGAACGGGTGCGCTGGTCACCGGCGCAAGCCGCCTGCAGACCGGCAACACGGGACGGATCTACATCAATCGCTGCCCGATCGAATTCACGGTGGTCGGCACTACGCCCTACTCCCAGCGGCTGCGGTTCACCGAACCATTCAGTGCCGAGATGGAGGCCGTGTTCGCGGATCTCACGCGCGACCTCGCGCCCATGTCTCATTCGTCCGACCGGCGCATCAGCTAGGCCCGAGGCGGCTTACGCCGCTTCGGACCTGTCGACGGGTGCGAGGCGGATGAGATGATCGAAGGCCGACAGAGCCGCCGTCGCGCCGTCGCCCATTGCAATCACGATCTGCTTGTAAGGTACCGTCGTCGCGTCTCCGGCGGCATAGATGCCCGGCAGCGACGTTGCGCCACGCCGATCAACCTCGATCTCGCCGCGGGGGCTCAGGGCGAGGGTGCCCTTCAGCCATTCGGTATTGGGCAGCAGGCCGATCTGAACGAAAACGCCATCAAGCTCGATGCGCCTTGTCTCGCCGACCTTGCGGTCCTTCAGTGAAAGACCAATCACGCGCTTGCCATCACCGTGGACTTCCGTGGTCTGGGCCGAGGTGAGGATCGACACATTCGGAAGCGAGCGCAGCTTGTCCTGGAGAACGGCATCGGCGCGCAGGCTTTCGTCAAATTCGATCAACGTGACATGGGCGACGATGCCGGCCAGATCGATTGCTGCCTCCACGCCCGAGTTGCCACCACCGATGACGGCCACGCGCTTGCCCTTGAAGAGCGGCCCGTCACAGTGCGGGCAGTAGGCGACGCCCCGGTTGCGATACTCTTCCTCGCCGGGTACGCCGAGTTGGCGCCAGCGGGCCCCTGTTGCCAGCACAATGGTGCGCGCCTTCAGGCGAACGCCATCAGCGAACTCGACCTCGTTCAGCGCGCCGGGTGTGGCGGCCGGGATCAGCCGGGTTGCCTTGAGGTTGTTCATCACGTCGACGCCGTACTCGCCCACGTGGGTTGCGAGGTTCGTCACCAGCTTCGGGCCCTCGGTGTGGGGAACCGAAATCAGGTTCTCGATACCCATCGTGTCGAGAAGCTGCCCGCCAAAGCGTTCGCCGGCGATACCGGTGCGGATGCCCTTGCGGGCCGCGTAAATGGATGCAGCTGCGCCGGCCGGCCCGCCGCCGACAATCAGCACATCATAGGGCGCCTTGGTATTCAGCTGTGCCAGGTTGCGCGCGGGGGCTGCCTGGTCGAGCTTCGCCACGATGTCTTCCAGCGTCATGCGGCCCTGTGCGAAGGGCTTGCCGTTCAGGAAGACGGCCGGCACGGCGAGGATGCCGCGGGTCTCGACTTCCTGTTCGAAGGCGGCGCCATCGATGGCCGTGTGGGTGATCGCGGGGTTGACCAACGCCATGATGTTCAGGGCCTGAACGACATCGGGGCAATTCTGGCAGGAGAGCGAGTAGAAGGTTTCGAAGTGCAGCGGGCCCTCGAGCGCGCGGACCTGGTCGAGCAGGCTTGACGGCTGCTTCACCGGCACGCCGCCGGCGTTGAGCAACGCGAGGATGAACGAGTTGAACTCGTGGCCCAGCGGAAGGCCGGCAAAGCGCACCCGCGCCTCGCTGCCCTTCGGGCCGATGGTGAAGGAGGGCGTGAAAGGCCCGCCCTCCTTCGTCGACACAGAAATGAGATCCGAAAGGCCGGCGACATCGTCGAGGAGGCCACGCATGCGCTCAGCAGCTTCGGATCCATCAAGGGATACGCCAAGCTCGATGGGCTGGACCAGTCGCTCCAAATAGGATTTCAGCTGTGTCCTGATGGCGTCATCGAGCATGGCGGTCATTCCCTTGTTTCCTGTTCCTGTTCTTCAGTGGGTGATCAGATCTTGCCGACGAGGTCGAGCGACGGCGTCAGCGTCTTGTCGCCTTCCTTCCACTTCGCCGGGCAGACTTCGCCGGGGTGCTCGTGGACGTACTTCGCAGCCTTGACCTTGCGCAGGAGTTCCTTCGCATCGCGGCCCACGCCACCGGCGTTGATCTCGACGATCTGGATGCGACCGTTCGGATCGATGACGAAGGTGCCACGGTCGGCGAGGCCGGCTTCCTCGATCATGACGCCGAAGTTGCGGGTGATCGTGCCCGTCGGGTCGCCGACCATGAAGAACTCGATCTGCTTGATCGCCGGCGAGGTGTCGTGCCAGGCCTTGTGCGCAAAGTGCGTGTCGGTCGAGACGGCGTAGATCTCGGCGCCGAGCTTCTGGAACTCGCCATAGTTCTTGGCCAGGTCTTCAAGCTCGGTCGGGCAGACGAAGGTGAAGTCGGCCGGATAGAAGAAGACGACCGACCACTTGCCCTTGAGGTCGGCCTCGGTCACGGGGACGAACTTGCCCCAGCGGAAGGCTGTCGCCTTGAAGGGCTTCACTTCGGTGTTGATGATCGACATGGAATGGGTTCCTCGGGATGATGCCGGGCCCAGCGGATGCCGGGCCTCGATGCGGGGAACCATAGTTGCGCGCTTTCTTCGTGTGAAACGAATAATAACTGTTTTTCTGATCGCTTTTTTCGATTACAATGCCTGCATGAAACCAATCCCCTCGCTGCGCCAGCTGCGCTATCTCATCGCCGTGGTGGACCTGCGCCATTTCGGGCAGGCGGCCGAGGCGTGCCTGGTCAGCCAGTCGACGCTGAGCGCTGCGATCCAGGAACTCGAGGACCTGCTGGGGGCGAAGCTGCTCGAGCGCACGAAGCGCTCGGTGCTGCCGACGCCGCTTGGGATTGAGGTCGCCAATCGTGCGCGTGACCTGCTCAAAGGTGCGGAGGATATCGCGGATATCGCTGCGGCCGCGCGCGAACCGATGTCGGGTCCGCTCCGGCTCGGCATGATCCCGACCATCGGTCCCTTCATCGTGCCGCGGGCGATGCCGGACCTTCGCAAGCGCTTTCCCAAGCTGAAGCTGTTCCTGCGGGAGGACCAGACGGCGCGGCTGCTCGCGCAACTGTCGGGCGGGGAGATCGACGGCGCGCTGATCGCGCTGCCCTACCCGGTCGACGAATTCGAGCAGGCGTTCATCGCGCGCGACAGGTTCAGCGTGCTGTTCCCCGCGCAGCATCAGCGGGCGCAGGCACGGCGCGTGCGGGCGAGTGAACTGGCGCTCGAGGAGTTGCTGCTGCTCGAGGAGGGTCACTGCCTGCGTGACCATGCGCTGGCGGCGTGCACACTGGAGAGCGCGCGGCGCAACGAAGGCTTCAAGGGCACGAGCCTGCATACGCTGGTGCAGATGGTGGCGAACGGGCTCGGCGTGACGCTTCTGCCGCAGATCGCGATCGATGCGGGGATTTTGCGCGGGCTGAAGCTGCCAGTTCTCACCCTGGAGTCGGACACACCCTATCGGGAGATCGGGCTTGTCTGGCGGCGCGGGTCGGGGCAGTCGCAGACGCTCAAGCGCGTGGCGGCAGCCCTGCAGGCGACGTGGCCGGAGCGCTGAGATCTTCATTCCGGTGACAGTGCACCCAATTCCCGGCGGGGGGCCTTGGGTCGCGTGTTTTTTGAGTTGAGTGCACTGTCACCGGGATTAATGTGAATGACTTTCCTTACATAATGTCAGGACCTCTTGACATATTGGCGGCGGGATGTCATGTTTACCTGACACATGGAGGTGGAACATGACATTTGAGGTTGTTCACATTGTTGCCGCGCTGACCGTGCTTGTGGGCGTTGCGGGGCTTTGGCTGGCGCTTGGCGCGCGCGCAGGCCACCCGCAGTTTCGGGTCAGGCATCTGGGTCTCGGGCATGCTTGGTGCAGGGTTCATGCTGCTCGGCCATTCGCTCGGGCAGGCCGGGTCGGTTGAGTTCGTCGTGGGTCTCGCGGTTTGTCTCATCGGGGCGCTGGGGATCGGGCTGATCGGATCGACGCCGGGCGAGCATTCCACCACCGGTGGAACCGGCAACTAAGGTTCAAGCGTGATGGAAAACCGCCTGCGCGTGCTGAGGGCCGAGCGTGGCTGGAGCCAGGCTGACCTTGGCGAGCGGATCGGCGTGTCACGGCAAGCCGTCAATGCCATCGAGACCGGAAAGCACGATCCCAGCCTGATGCTGGCTTTCCGGATCTCGCAGGTGTTCGGCGCGCGGCTTGAAGACATTTTCGATCCGAAACTCAGCTCATCCGATGGAGCTTCGTCATGACAACGAAAACCCCGTCCACACTGGTCTTTACGATCCTCAGTGTCATCGTTGGCGCCGTGATCGGATTTTTCGGGTTCAACTATCTGGCCAATGCCTGGGAAGGCGATGGCATTGTGTCATCGTCCGATGCGCTGGCCGTGGTGCTTGCCGTGCTGCTCGGCGGACAGGCCTTGATGGTGCTCGGACTTTCCTTCGCACGGCGCTCGCTCGGTGCGGTGGTCAACGGCGAGGAAAACCGAAGCGCGACACCTGCGCAGATTGCCCGGGCCCGGCTGCAGGGCGCAGTGCTGCTGCTTGCGGCGCTGCTTCTGTTCATTCCGGTGGATGCGACGCTGATTGGCCTCGTGCCGGCGCTGCCGGGAGAAACAGTCATCACGGCCGTCGCCGTCCTTCTCCTCATTCAATCCCTGCTCAACCTGCGCCTTTGGCTTACCAGTGACGAGTTCGACCGGCGGCTGATCGCAAACACAAGCGCGGTCAGTTTCTGGGCGACGCAACTGCCGCTCTTTCTTTGGGGCGCAGGTGAGCGCCTGGGTGTTTTTCCAGCACTCACGACCTGGGACGTGGCCGTCCTGATCATGGTGATCTATCTCATGGCCTCCTCAACCATTACGATGCGCCACGGTGCAGGCTAGGATACTGACCGGCGCCCTGCCCCTTCCACACCTGGAGGCCCTGCATGAGTGAAGAATTCTTCGTTGATCCGTCACGCCAGAACTTTGACGCGTTCAAGGCGCTGCCACGGGATACGCCGATCAACATGCTGAACCTGATCCGGTTCCGCGAGCGCGCGGCCTATCCAGCCGGGCACAGCCATGCGGGCCTGAACCTGACGGGCGCTGCGGCCTATGCGGAGTACGGGCGCACGAGCGAGCCCATCTTCACGCGGGTGGGCGGCCGGACCATCTGGCGCGGGCAGATGGAAGCGATGGTGACGGGACCATCGTCGGAGACCTGGGATGCGGCGTTCATCGCGTTCTATCCCAACGCGGGCGCGTTCCTGGCCATGGTGACGGATCCCGAATACAAGCTTGCGGTCGTGCACCGGCAGGCGGCGGTACTGACCAGCCGGCTCGTGCGCTTTGCGCCACGCGAGGTCGGGACGGGGTTTGCCTAGGGCGTTGTGGCCTGCGGCGTCCAATAGATCGCCTTTGTATTGTAGCCCATGGATTCGAGGCGGGCGACGAGGTCGGCCCTGAGTTCAGGCGAGAGTTGGGCTGCGCGCGCGAGGATCCACAGATAGCGGCCCGAGGGTTCGCCCACGAGCGCCCAGCTATAGTCCTCGGCGAGGCCGATCACCCAGTAGTCGCCTTCGAAGGGCCAGAAAAAGCTGACGGCGAGCTTGGCGTTGGTCGTGGTGTCGACGACGCGGGCCACGCCCTCGGCCACATTCTCCTCGCCATCCAGGGTCTTCATGCGGCAGCGGTTGGTCACGCTGATCGTGCCGTCCGGGTTGCGGCCATAGGTGGCCGTGACGCCGACACAACCCTTCTCGAAGCTGTTCTCGAAGCGGGCAACCTCGTACCAGACGCCGGCATAGCGGTTGAGGTCCACCGAGGCCACGGTCGTGAGCGGGCGCGCGAGGTCGCGATTTACCGGCGGACCGCCGCAGCCAGCGAGCGAGAGCATCAGGATCGCAACAACGGCAAACAAGCGCTTGGTCATGGGTCGGCTCCGATGGCGCGGCGAACGGCGTCTGGCGCACAGACTACCGCAGGCCTGCCGCGTTTGGTAGAAGGAGACAAACAGGAGGCAATACCATGAGCGACTACAAGCTGCTGATTGACGGAAAACTTGTCGACGGCGCGCAGACCATGCCCGTCATCAATCCCGCGACCGAAGAGGCCTTCGCAACCTGTCCGCGTGCGTCGAAGGCGCAGCTGGATGAGGCGGTTGCCGCCGCGAAGGCGGCCTTCCCGTCGTGGAGCGCCAAGCCGATTGCCGAGCGCAAGAAGGTGCTGCTGGCGATCGCGGACGTGATCGAGAAGAACGCGGGCGAGCTTGCCCGCCTGCTGACGCAGGAGCAAGGCAAGCCGATCGGCGATGCCACTGGCGAGATCTATGGCGCGGCGGCATTCTTCAAGTATTTCACGATGCTGGACTTGCCGGTTAAAGTCATTGATGACAGCGCCAACCAGCGCGTCGAGGCGCACCGCAAGCCGCTTGGTGTCATCGGCGCAATCACGCCGTGGAACTTCCCGATGATCCTGCTGGCGTTCAAGCTGCCGCCGGCACTGCTTGCGGGCAACACGATCGTGATCAAGCCTGCCCCCACCACACCGCTGACCACGCTGAAGCTCGGCCAACTCATCCAGGGGCTGGTGCCGCCGGGCGTTGTCAACATCATAGCGGACGCCAATGACCTGGGCGGTGCGATGACGGCGCATCCGGACATCCGCAAGATCTCGTTCACGGGTTCAACCGCGACGGGCAAGAAGGTGATGGCGAGCGCGGCCGAAGCGCTGAAGCGCGTGACGCTTGAACTGGGCGGCAACGATGCGGGCATCGTGCTTGACGACGTGAACCCGAAGGAGGCGGCGCCCAAGCTGTTCCAGAGCGCCTTCCAGAACAACGGGCAGGTCTGCATCGCGATGAAGCGGCTTTATGTGCACGAGTCGATCTATGACGAGATGTGCGGCGAGCTTGCGAAGCTTGCGGATGCGGCCATCATCGGCGACGGCCTGATGCAGGGCACGCAGATCGGCCCGCTGCAGAACCGGATGCAGTACGAGAAGGTGAAGGAGTTCCTCGAGGACGGGAAGAAGAACGGCAAGGTCATTGCCGGCGGCGTGGTCGAAGACCGGCCGGGCTATTTCATCCGCCCGACGATCGTGCGCGACATCACCGATGGCACGCGGCTTGTCGATGAGGAGCAGTTCGGCCCCGTACTTCCCGTCATCAAGTTCAAGGATGCCGAGGATGCGGTTCAGCGTGCGAATGCCTCGCCATGGGGGCTGGGTGGCTCGGTCTGGTCGAAGGATACCGACAAGGCCTATGCCCTGGCCGACAAGATGGACGCCGGCACGATCTGGGTGAACAAGCACGCGGACCTTGCGCCGAATATTCCTTTCGGGGGCGCCAAGCTTTCGGGCCTCGGGTCGGAACTGGGTGAGGAAGGGCTTGCGGAGTTCACGCAGCTCAAGATCATCAACATGGCGAAGTGAGAACTCCCTCCCCCTCGCTGCGCGTTCGCGCAGCGAGGGTACTCCCTCACTCGCGTGAGGGAGATATGGGTTTGATTGGTTGAGCGATGACACAGATCCATCACCGAACCTGCAATATCTGCGAGGCCAATTGCGGGGTCGTGATCGCGACCGAGGGCGGCAAGATCCTGTCGATCAAGGGGGACCCGGCCAATGCGCTGTCGCGCGGGCATATCTGTCCGAAGGCGACGGCGCTCGAGGACCTGCAGAACGATCCCGACCGGCTGCGTGCGCCGCAGAAGCGCACGGGTTCGACTTGGGAGACGATCAGCTGGGCGCAGGCCTTTGCCGAGATCGGGGAGCGCACGCGGGCGATCCTTGCGCGCGACCCGAAGGCGGCGGCGCTCTATGTGGGCAATCCCAACGCCCACAGCTATGGGAACACGCTGACCACGGGCGACCTCAAGCGGGCGCTCAAGACACGCACCGTGTTTTCCGCCAGCACCGTCGACCAGATGCCGCATCAGGTCGTGAACCTGCGGCTCTACGGGCATTCAGGCCTGTGGGCCATACCGGATATTGACCGCACGCAGACGATGATCATCCTGGGTGGCAACCCGATGGCGTCGAATGGCAGCGTGTGGACGGTGCCTGACTTCCGCAACCGGGCGAAGGCGCTGCAGGCGCGCGGGGGCCAACTTGTCGTCATCGATCCGCGGCGCTCGGAGACGGCGAAGATCGCCGACCGGCACATCTTCATCCGGCCGGCGAGCGATGCGTTTCTGCTCATTGCGCTGCT
>JBILGJ010000213.1:0-5473 GCA_044351125.1 Micropepsaceae bacterium | reverse complement strand
GCGCATCGACCGCATCAACCGCTGTATCGGCCTTCTCGTCGACCACCAGGACGAGATCGCCGACGCCCTGAACAAGGACTTCGGCAACCGCTCGCCGCAGATGAGCAAGTTCACCGACGTCGCAAGCTCGATCGGCTCGCTCAAGCACGCGCGCGACCACCTGAAGAAGTGGATGCGGACCGAGCGGCGCAGCCCGACACCCGCGATCCTGGGCTGGCTCGGCGCGAAAGCCGAGATCCAGTACCAGCCGCTGGGCATCGTGGGCCTGATCGCGCCGTGGAACTTCCCGGTCAACCTGACCTTCTCGCCGCTCGCCGGCATCCTTGCAGCCGGCAACCGCTGCATGATCAAGCCGTCCGAATTCACGCCCGCTACCTCCGAGCTCATGGCCAGGATGTTCCGCAAGGCTTTCAGCGAGAACGAGATCGCCGTCTGCCTCGGCGGTTCGGACGTGGGCGAGGCCTTCAGCCGCTTGCCCTTCGACCATTTGCTGTTCACGGGCGCGACATCGATCGCGCATCACGTCATGCGCGCGGCCGCAGAGCATCTCGTGCCGCTGACCCTTGAGCTGGGTGGCAAGTCGCCGGTGATCGTGGGCCAGAGCGCCAACATGGAGCTGGCCGCGGCCCGCATCATGAACGGCAAGACGCTGAACGCCGGCCAGATCTGCCTTGCTCCCGACTATGTCTTCGTGCCGGAAGGCCGCCGCGACGAGTTCGTGGCCAAGGCAACCCAGGCCGTGACCTCCATGTTCCCGACCATCAAGGACAACCCCGACTATACGTCGGTGATCAACCAGCGCCACTACGACCGCCTGCAGGGCTATCTCGACGACGCCCGCGCCAAGGGCGCCAAGGTCGTCGAGGTCAATCCCGCAAAGGAAGACCTGCGCCAGCAGCCCTATCACAAGATCGCGCCGACCTTCGTGCTCGACCCGACCGATGACATGAAGATCATGCAGGACGAGATCTTCGGCCCGATCCTGCCCGTCAAGACCTACAAGGCCGTCGACGAGGCCATCGGCTATGTGAACGCAAAGGCGCGCCCGCTCGGCCTCTATTACTTCGGTGAGGATGCCAGCGAAAAGGACCGGGTGCTCGAGCGAACGACCTCGGGCGGTGCGACCGTCAATGACGTGATCATGCACATCGCCATGGAAGAGCTTCCCTTCGGCGGTGTTGGCCCGTCAGGAATGGGTTCCTATCATGGGCTCGAGGGTTTCCGGCAGTTCTCGCACCGCAAGTCGGTCTACCAGCAGCCGGTGTCGAAGATGGTCGAAGGCCAGCTGAAGAACCTGCGCCCGCCTTACGGCGAGGGGCTCCTCAAGCAGCTGGCGGCTTCGATCAAGCGCTGATCAGGCGACTTCGCTTTCCTTCTTGCGCCGCAGCAGGTGCTGCGGCACAGGACGGGCGAGGAACGCTGGCACGTTGTCGCTGAACGAGGCCGCCGGGCCATCGTCGCCACCACTCTCGCGCCTGTTGCGCTCGCGCGGCGCCTGCTTCTCGCGCTGAGGGGCAGGGCGGTCGCGCTCCTTGCGATCATGGGCCTCGCGCTCGCGCGGCGGCTTGCCACCCTCAGGACGGTCACGGTCGCGACGACGCTCGTTGCGCGGCCGAGACTGACGCTCGGAACGCGGCTCGGGGGCCGCCTCGGGAGCTGCCGGCGCAACGTCTTCAACGGGCGTCACGACAGCCAGGGATGAATCGAACGGCTCTGTCGATGCCACGCGGTCATGCCGCGGACGATCCTCGCGATGGCGCCCGCGCCCCCTGTCACGGTCGCGCCCGCCACGCTGGCGGTCACGATCACGATCACGGTCACGTTCGCGACCACCACGCTGGCGGGTGTCGGGCTCGACATGAAGGTCCGTCATGTCGTCACGGTCGATGGTCTTCTTGGTGAGGCTCTCGATCGCGTCGACGAACTTTGCATCCTTCGGCCCGGCCAGCATGAACGCTTGGCCCTGCCGCCCCGCACGACCCGTGCGGCCAATGCGGTGGACATAGTCATCCGGATGGATGGGAACGTCGAAGTTGAACACGTGGCTGACCGCCGGAATGTCGAGCCCGCGCGCGGCCACGTCGCTGGCAACGAGCAGCTGGACCTCGCCGGCCCGGAACTTCTCAAGCGTCGCCGTACGCACGTTCTGGGGCAGGTCGCCATGCAGCGCTGCCACCGAGAAGCCATGCTTGGTCAGCGACTTCCAGACGATGTCCACGTCCACCTTGCGATTGCAGAAGATGATGCCGTTCGAGACGGTCTGGCTGCGGATGACGCGGCGCAGCGCCTCGCGCTTCAGCTTGGGATCGGTCGATGACAGCGTCACGATCTTCTGCTCGATTGTCGACGCAGTCGACGCGGGCCTGGCCACCTCGATGCGCACGGGCGCGCTCAGGAACTGGTCGGCAAGCCGCGTGATCTCCGGCGGCATCGTGGCCGAGAAGAACAGCGTCTGGCGCGTGAAGGGAAGCAGCTTGCAGATCTTCTCGATGTCCGGAATGAAGCCCATGTCGAGCATCCGGTCCGCTTCGTCGACGACGAGGATCTGCACCCCGTTGAGCAAGAGCTTGCCGCGTTCGAAATGGTCGAGCAGGCGCCCGGGCGTGGCGATCAGCACATCGACGCCGCGCGTGATCTTGGCGTCCTGGTCCTCGTAGGACACGCCACCGATCAGCAGCGCCATGTTCAGCTTGTGGTACTTGCCATACTTCTCGAAGCTTTCGGCGACCTGCGCCGCCAGCTCGCGCGTGGGCTCAAGGATCAGCGAGCGCGGCATGCGCGCCTTGGCGCGTCCCGTCGACAGGCGCTGGATCATCGGCAGCGTGAAGCCGGCGGTCTTGCCGGTTCCGGTCTGCGCAATGCCCATCACATCCTTGCCGCCGAGGACGACAGGGATGGCTTGCTCCTGGATGGGGGTAGGGGTTGTGTAACCGGATTCCGTGATGGCACGGAGCAATTCGGCGTTCAGGCCGAGCGTTTCAAAGGACATAAGGCTTTAACAGTCTCCAGCGAGAGCACGTCGACATATCAAGGCCAGAACGCCCTCTCTCGCAGGACAGACCAACCACTTGCGGGTTCACGAGGCGCCCACCATGGGGTGCCCTAAAGGAAGCTCCGCGCCAGAAGCGCGATCAGCTTGCGCGGCACCATAGAGTGCAGGGTCAGAATGTCAACCAAAGGTGAACAACCCGTTGACCATCCAACCGAAACGCCAACCAGCTACCGTGGCGTTTACCATGTTGATGGCCGTTTACAGCCATTTTCAGGACGCCCTCGAAAACCAGATCAGCGCACCGCCACCGAGGCCAGGCTGTTACACGAGATACACTTTCGTCATGGATTCCGGTGTGAATTGCCATAAAAGGCAGTCCGCGCGACCGTCATGGAGAGAACAATAAAGGAACATCGCTGGCCATGCAAGCGCCAGACTGACGCAAGCCACCGCGCCGTTCTCATGCGCCCAATCAGTCCGGCACCTTGAAGTGGTACGCCTTCCCGCGCGACCCCGGATCCCAACCCGCGTCAACCGCCAGCCGGACGGCATTGTCGATCTCGGCCTGGGTGAAGGTCTGCTTGGGTGTCACGGGCAGGTAGTCACCGTTCCTGTCGGTCGGGAATGGAAACTCGACGATCAGCTCCCGGCGCGCCGCATCAGCGACGTTCACCGAAATGCGCGCACCGATATAGCCATGGTCCGGGTGCTTGTGCGGTTCGCTGATCAGCTCCCACACCAGCGCGACATCGTCCACCCGCGCAGTGCCCCCCAGCCGTCGCTTCCGGCGCTTCTTGTGCAAGGCCATCGTCAGTCCATTTTTGGTCCGGCAAGCAGCGTACCGCATGATTGGCGCAAGAGCCATCGCCACCAACCACGCCCTTGCAGCATGGCGATTTGGAAAGAACACGCGGGTGATGCGCCTCGGCGCACCATGACGAGGTATTTGTTTTGATGCGCGGACGCTTCCGATCCTCCTGCGCCACGCGAGGAGGACCAAAACCTCATCGCTCTCCCTCGCTTGCGAGGGAGTACCCCCGCTGAGCGGGGGGGAGGGAGTTCCTTTCTGAAGCGTGCCCGCCGTCGGCGAATCTCACCTTCAGGGATGGGGAGCAGGCACCGTTCTGATGCCGTTTCAAACTGATGCGGATTTGCGCCAACACCTTCAATCGAATACCTGCACGCAACAGGATTGAAGCGAGAGCAAGACCAAGGCAGAACCCCACTGCCGCAAAAGCAAAGGTATTGAACGACGCACCTATCTCCATTCGACATCGGTTGCCCATGCGCCGTGTCGCTGTGGCCAGGCATGAAATGAACACGCCGGTTCGCGCTGCCGCGCGACACGGCCATGACGAAATGGGTTGGAGGGTTAGCCCGGACACTTCAAAACAGGGCTGTTGTACCCGTAGAGATGTCGAATGGCAGAACGATTGACCTTCGGCAAAGAGACCGGGATCGGGAGATACCACTCTGACCCCGATACGGCTGAACAGCTCTAGTCAGCGCGATTTAGATTGGCGACCGCCACAGCCAAAACATCCTCACCATTCTCCACCAGAATATCGGGATGCAGGTGCCAGCGCGGCCTGTCCTGGACGTCGTATACCGGTTCAGCCGAATACTGTAACTGCAGGCCGGTGCGATCCAGCCTTAAAGGGAAAACGGCTGCCCCTAGGCGCATCATGGGCGTGCCGACAATGGTTCCGCGCCCGATCCCGCGCATGCCCATGGGAAACCCCTCAGCCATGCTCGCGCTCCACCTCGAGGTCAGCACCGCAACGGGGGCGCGATAGGTGAACGGGCCGCGCGGCTCGACCATCTCTGTCCAGGGCGCGGTCAGGCCGGATCCTTGCCTCCGTCGCATGCGGGCATAGGGTTTGGGCTCCGAGATGAAACGGCCCATGATCGGGCGGGCGACGGCGGTGTCGCCGCCGCCGTTCTGGCGGACATCGATGATCAGGCCCTGGGTGTCCCGCATTGCAAGAAGGGCGTCATCCACGGCGGCCACGACCGCATCATCTGCGAAGCTGCGGATTACGATATAGCCAATGGCCCCGCCCAGGATCCGGCTTTCGACATTCGGAAGCTCCTTGCGCGTTTTCACCGGGATCAGGACTTTGCGCGTATCGCCGCTGGCAGTGCGCAGGCTTAAGGTCCGGGGTTGAGCGATACGGCCGGATACGGCGGAGTTGAGGGCAAAGGCCATGGCCGCTGCATCAGGGCGCACGAGGCATTTGGGCATGAATTCGGCTGCGATTGTGTCTACAGGCACGTCATCAACGGCAAGGATTGTATCGTTCCGAACCACGCCAGCATCGGCTGCCGCGGACCCGTCTCTGACGCTCGTGATCAGGGCGGTGCCGTCCCGGTTCGGCTCTACCCACACGTCGAAATAGGGCCCGCGTGGCCCTTCCGCTGGGCTGTCATTCAAAGAGGTATGAGCGTCATAAAGTTCGTTGAGGACCTTTGCCATCACGC
>JBILGJ010000212.1:0-5496 GCA_044351125.1 Micropepsaceae bacterium | reverse complement strand
GTTCGCACTCGACTACGAATCTTTTGTCACCTCGCACCCGACACACGATCTGGGCAACAAGCGCTCACCCGATGACCTCCTGTTTCTCTATACCGGTGGCACCACCGGCATGCCCAAGGGCGTGATGTGGCGCCAGGGGGACCTGCGGCAGGTTCAGCTGAACCCGGCACTCATGCCCGTGGTCCCCACCAACCTTGCCGAACACGTCGACCTTGTCCGGGCGCAGGGCCCGGGCAATCGCTTCATTCCCGCTTGTCCGCAGATGCATGGCACGGGTCTGTTCTCCTCGATTGCAGTGCTGTGCATGGGCGGAACGATCATCACGCTGGAGGAACGGAACTTCGATCCCGTCGAGCTCTGGCAAGCCGCGGCGAGGCAAAAGGCGACCCAGGTCGCCATCGTCGGCGACGCCTTTGCCAAGCCGCTGCTGCGCGCCCTCGATGAAAACCGCGGCCGCTGGGACCTTTCCTCGATGCTGCTGATCGTATCCTCGGGCGTGATGTGGAGCCAGGAAGTCAAGCAGGGCCTGATCAGCCACTTGCCCCAGGTCACGCTTCTCGATGCCTTCGGCGCGTCCGAGGCCGTCGGCTTTGCCATGTCCGCCACAAGCAAGGCCGGCGAGGTCGCAACCGGCAAGTTCATGATGGGCACCGATGTCGCCGTCTTCTCGCCCGACCGTCGTCGCGTCACGCCCGGATCGGCAGAACCAGGCTTCATCGCGCGGGGTGGCAACATTCCGCTCGGATACTGGAAAGACCCCGAGAAAAGCGCAGTATCCTTCCCCGTGATCGAGGGCCGCCGCTGGTCGATGCCCGGCGACTTCTGCCTCTTGCATGAAGACGGGTCGATCACCCTGCTCGGCCGCGGCAGCGCCTGCATCAACACGGCCGGCGAGAAGGTTTACCCCGAGGAAGTCGAAGAGGCCCTGAAGCAGCACCCTGGCGTCGAAGACGCCCTCGTCGTGGGCGTGCCGGACGAAAAATGGGGCTCGGCCGTCACCGCCATCGTACAAGCCACCCCCGGCGCAAGCTTCAATGAAGAAGAACTGCGGACCCACGTGCGCGCCCGGCTCGCCGGCTACAAGACACCCAAGCGCATTCTCGAGGTGAGGCAGATGTTCCGGGCGCCGAATGGCAAGGCCGACTACAAGCAGGCCATGGGTTTCGCGCGCGCGTCGCTTGGCCTCTGACACCCACCCCGTTGCCCGAGAGACAGAACCGACATGCCCGGCTCATCGCACAGCGTCACTGCAGCAAGCGACCTTCCCGTGACGCGCTACGCGTCGGTGCAGGAACTGATCGAGACATTGCAGCCGGACATGCCCGTCTATGCGCTGCATCCCGAGGCTTTCCAGCGCGTGGCCGATGCCTTCGTCACCGGTTTCCCGGGCCAGACGATGTATGCCGTAAAGGCGAACCACGCCCTGCCCGTTCTCGACATGGTGCACGCAGCCGGCATAAGGCGTTTCGACGTGGCCTCGATCGCCGAGGTCCGCGTGGTGAGCGAGCGTTTCCCCGACGCGGAGAAGAATTTCATGGCGCCCGTCCGTATCCGTGGCACCACGGGCGAGGCTTTCAGGCTCTATGGCGTGCGCCACTTCGCGCTCGACAGCCACGAGGAGCTCCGGGCCATCCTCGAGGAAACGGGCGCTGCTCACGACCGGTCGGTCGCATCGGCGCTGACGCTCTATGTGCGGCTGCAGGTCCCTGCGGATGGCGCGCTGCTTGAATTGTCGAGCAAGTTTGGCGTCAGCATAAGCGCAGCCGCTGCATTGCTGCGCGACATCGCAGCCGCCGGCGCGCGGCCCGCCCTGACATTCCATGTCGGCTCGCAATGCCTGTTTCCCTCGTCCTACCGCACGGCGCTCAGCCGCTGCGGCGAGGCGATCCGCCAATCGGGGACGCAAATCGCGGCCCTCGACGTGGGCGGCGGGTTCCCGGGCTATTACCAGGGCGTCACCGTGCCACCGCTTGACGAATTCTTTGGCACAATCCGGGAAGGACTGAAGAACCTAGGCCTTGCTGCCGATTGCACGGTACTGTGCGAGCCTGGCCGCGCGCTGGTGGCAGACGGCGTGTCGGTGGTCACCCAGGTTTCGCTCCGGCGCGACCAGACGCTCTACATCAACGATGGCATATACGGCAGCCTCAACGAATACGCCTTGCAGAACTGGCCTGCTCGCTATCCCGTGCGCGTCTTCACGACCGCACCCAATGGACGGGTGCGCGAGAAAAAGGCGCGGTCCGTGGCCTTCAAGGTTTACGGGCCGACCTGCGACTCCCTCGATGTCCTGCGCTACCTGATCGACCTGCCCGAGACGATCGCCGCGGGCGACTGGATCGAGTTCCAGAAAACCGGCGCCTATTCCTGCGCTTTGCGCACGGCCTTCAACGGCTTTTATCCCGACACATTCGTGTCGGTAAACCGGCCTTAGCCACCGCATTTACCCTTTGCTTACCAGAACCGGTGACCCAATCTTCAGTGTTTTGCTCCAGAGTTGCCGCTGGAATTCCTACTTGCCTCTGGGGTAGCTCGATCATGCAAGCTGCATCGTCACGACTGAACCGTCTCGTAGATCTCGCGAAGGAAACCTCCAGCGACAAGCGCCGCGAGCTTCTGCGCGAGGTAACCGATGTGTTCCTCGACAACGCGCATGATTGCTCTGAATCGGAGAAGAGCCATTTCGGCGAGATCATCAGCAAGGTCTCGAGCGGCATGGACGCAGCCGTGCGCAAGCACCTTGCCGCCCGCCTGTCCGACAACCCGAACGCCCCACTCGTCCTCATTCGCGGCTTCGCGATGGACGAGGACGAAATCGCGCGAGAAGTCCTGAGCAGGAGCCCGGTCCTGCGCGACGAAGACCTGATCTCGGTGACCGAGACGGGAAACCAGCAGAAGATCGGCGCCATCGCCCGCCGCAGCACGATCCCCGAGGCTGTTTCCGAGGCAATCGTCGAGCACGGCGACGATACAGTCGTCTCCGAGCTCGTCTCCAACGCCGGCGCCAAGGTATCGCGTGGCACGTTCCGCAAGGTCATGGAGCGCGCGGAAACCAGCGATGTCCTTCAGGCTCCACTGGTCAACCGCGAAGACCTGCCCGCGGACATGGTCAACGAGCTCTTCACGTTCGTGAAGTCCGAGCTGCGCGCCCAGGTGCAGAAGCGGATCGAGTCCATCCCGCCCGCTGAACTCGAGCGCGCGTTGAAGGACGCCGAGCAGGAAGTGATGACGGACCTGCGGAACATGCGTGCCACTGACCGCAAGGCGATGGTCTATGTCGGCGAGATGTTCCAGCAGCGCAAGCTGAACGAGGGCCTTCTGATCCAGCTGATCAAGAACGGCAAGACACCCGAGCTCATCCACGCCTTTGCGCGCATCGCAGAAGTCGACGTGAGGACGATGAAGCGCCTGTTCAACGCACGGAACATCGAGGGCATCGCCATCATCTGCCGATCGATGCGGTTCGAGCGCGGCACTTTCACGACCATCGCGATGCACATCATGCCTTCGGGAGCTGAAGGCAGCCTGAGCGTCCACCAGATCCTCGAACTTTATGACCAGATCACCTCGGAGACCGCCCAGCGCGTGATCCGCTTCTGGCGCGTACGTCGCGAAGTGGCGGAGCAGCCACCCGCGGCCTGAACGGTCGCGTGCCCTCCAGGTTGTGGATTCACAGGGTCCACCCTGACCGCACCCGTATTGATTCGTGCGTCAGACGCTTCATGCTCTCACCAAACAAGAACTGATTCGCGCGCAACGACGCGCCAATGGTGGAGATCATGATGTACCGGAACAACCTTCTGGCAGCAGCCGCGTGCCTGATTGCGGCGAGCCCGTCCCTTGCCGATGCCCCGCGCCTGACAGGCCTTGGCGATGTCGGCTTCAGCTATGTCAATCTGGATGGCCCGGCCAGCGACGACCTCAACGTCTATCGCGGGCAGGCATCCGCCCTCTGGACCTTTCCCGACAACTGGAACGTCCAGGCCGACTACAGCTTTGCCAGCTACCGCTATGACGGCCCCACCACGATCGATCAGATGAAACTGGGCGGCAGCCTCTTCTGGCGCGACGCAGGCGAATTTGCAGCCGGTGCCCAGCTGTTCTACCAGTCGCTCGACACCGGCGTCGAAAACGACGGCGTCGCCATCGCGGCCTTTGTCGAGAAATACTGGCAGGACTTCACGCTCGCCGCCAACATCGGTCATTCGTCCTATGACGGCGCCGCACTGAACATCGACGGTTGGCAGCTGGGTGCGAAGGGCTCCTACTACGCGACACCCAATTTCGCCTGGCGGGTCGGCTTTGGTTACGGCGCCTGGGACAACAACGTGACGGACGTGGACACGTGGGACCTGAATGGCGAAGCCGAATACCTGATCCCCGAGTACGGCACATCGCTCTACGCCACCCTGGGATTGGGCTCGCAGAACCCCGACGGAACGAATGAGACCGACGTCCTGCGCCTCGGCATTGGCATGCGCGTTCATTTCGGAAGTGAAGGCTCGCTGCGCGACCGCAACCGGGCCGAACCGGTAAACGGCGCAATCGGAACCGAATTTACCTTCTGAGCCCCTGAAATCCAGCCGGCGGCCCGCACTCCACGGCCTGCCGGCTGATCCGGACGCCCCCTCCTGCCGTATCGCCTTCTATCAGAGGAACGCGGTATGATGGCTTGGTCAAACCACACGATTTCCGGGGGCTTTCGCCCGGCCGCAACGCCAAGGGGAGGCATGTCCGACCTCATTTTGCGGATTGCATCCGATCGCAGCAGCGAAGCCTTCAGCGCGCTGTTCAAGGACTTTCGCCCACGCATCAAGGCCTTCATGATGCGCCAGGGCGCTGACGCGTCGCTTGCCGACGAGCTTGCACAGGAGACCCTGCTCACCGTCTGGAACAAGGCCGCCCTCTACTCGCGTGAGAAGGGCTCGCCGACCAACTGGATTTTCACGATTGCGCGCAACCTGCGCATCGACCGCCTGCGGCGCGAGACGCCGTGGCAGGAATTGACCGACCATCATGCCGAGACCGTCGAGGCGCCGACCATCGCGCCGGACGACGCCATGTCCCTGACGCAGCGCCAGCAGCGCGTCCAGGGAGCGCTCGCAACACTGCCCGAGGAACAGCGTGAAGTCTTGATCCTTGCCTATGTCGAAGCCCTGCCCCATTCAGAAATTGCCCGGCGGCTCTCCCTGCCGCTGGGAACTGTCAAATCCCGCGTTCGGCTTGCATATCAGAAGATCAGGTCGGCACTGGAGGACTTGAGATGAAGAACAGCACCATGCGCCATCATATTGACACCGCAACCCTTATGGCCTTCTCGGCCGGCACGCTCAACGAGGCGCTTTCCGCCGTCGTTGCGGCCCACGTTTCCTCGTGCAGCCATTGCGCACGCGAGGTTGAAGCCATGGACATGGTCGGGTCGGTGATGCTTGCCGGCATGCCTGTCCAGATGACCGACGGCCCTGTTTGTGTCCCCGAGCAGCCGACAGCCCAGCC
>JBILGJ010000211.1:0-5515 GCA_044351125.1 Micropepsaceae bacterium | reverse complement strand
CGTTGGCAATTGCGTCGGCTTTCCTTTTACAACCCCGCGGGCCGTTGCCGGAAGCGCGTTTGGTCACACTCTGTCACGCATACCCTGAAGATCGCAGCTGCCCATAGGCCTTGATGACCTGTCGCAGGCGTTCCTCGGCCCCGCGGTCGCCGCCATTGGCGTCAGGGTGATAGCGCTTGACGAGTTCCTTAAAGCGGGTCTTGACGTCCTGCAAGGTTGCGTCGGGATCCAGGTGCAGGGTCTCGAGGGCGGCGAGCTGCATTTTCGAGCGCTTGCGTTCGGTTTTTTCTTCGCTGACCTTACGGTTGTCCGCGGCCTTTTCGGTGCTGCCCGTGTTCGGCCCGTCATTGAACACCATCGAGGGGTCCACATAGGCGCCCCTGAAGAATTCGTGCAGCTGCTGGCTTGGGCCGGCCGAGCGCTCGCCGAGCTTCCATGTCGGGCGCAGGCCAACCACGGCGGCGCGCTGGTAGGCGTCGACCTCGCCGGGGGACATGCCGCGGAAATAGTCCCACGACAGATTGTACTCGCGCACATGTTCAAGGCAGAACCAGTAGTAATCGTTCAGGGCCGTGCGGCTCTTGGGGGCGCGATGTTCGCCGGCGCCCTGGCATCCTGGCTTCTCGCACAGGCGTGCGGGCTTGGTGACCGGCTGGCGCTTCACGCGCAGGTCGTTCGCCCACTTCGACGCGTTCTTGGTTCCTTCACCCATGCGGCCTTGAGTATTCCGGACGAAGGTAAAGAAGACAAGAAAAGCTCGCGCTTGACATTGTGCCCGCTGCTGCCCAAGTCGTAGCTGTCATGCGGATCGCAGAAACCATACGAACAAAGCTCGAGGCGGCTTTTTCGCCACAGGAACTTGTCATTGAAGACGAGTCCCATCGCCACGCCGGACATGCCGGGGCGCGGCCCGGGGGCGAAACCCATTTTCGTGTTGCGATCGTGTCAGCCGCCTTCGACGGGCTTGGCCGGGTCGAGCGGCAGCGGCGCGTGCATGCCGTTCTTGCCGAGGAGCTCAAAGCCCAGGTTCACGCGCTCAGCCTGAAGCTTGCGACGCCGGGCGAGGCCTCAGTCCGCTGAGCGCTCGCCGTTTCGCACCTCGCCGATCGGCGCGATGCGGATGGCGGTGATCTGGTTGCGCTGCTTGCGCAGGATCTCGAATTTGAGGCCATGGAAGCTGAACACCTGACCTACCTCGGGGATGGCTTGCGCCTCGTGGATCACGAGGCCGGCGACGGTGGTGGCCTCTTCGTCCGGCAGGCTCCAGTTCATGACCCGGTTCAGTTCGCGGATCGACACCCAGCCATCGACATAGGTGCTGCCGTCTGCCTGGGGGCGGACGCCAGAAACCGGCACGTCGTGCTCGTCGCGGATCTCGCCGACAATCTCCTCGAGAATGTCCTCGAGCGTGATCAGGCCCTGGAGTGCGCCGTACTCGTCGATCACCAGCGCAAAATGCGTTCGGCGCTGAAGGAACGACCGAAGCTGCTCGGTCAGTGTCGTGGTGTCGGGGATGAACCAGGGCTTTGCGATGAGTGCCGTCACGTTCACGGCGCGCATGTTGCCGTTCGCACGCGACAGGGCGCGCAGCAGGTCCTTGGCGTGCAGGACGCCGATGATGTTCTCGCTGTCTCCCCTGTAGACAGGCAGGCGCGTATGCGGCTGGGAGAGAACGCGTTCGATGATATCCTCGGGCGGCAGGTCGCCGTCGATCATCGTGATGCTCTTGCGATGGATCATCACGTCGGAGACCTGAAGCTCCTTCAGGTCGAGGATGCCGCCCAGCATGTTCCGGTCGACCGTGCGGACCGACCCTTCCTTGTGGTGAAGGTCGATGGCGCCTCGTAATTCTTCATGGGCCGCTTCTTCCCGGTCTTCGACCAGGCCCTGTGACTTCACGCCAACCTGGCGCAGCATCAGGGCGACCAGCCAGCCGACTGTTGCGACAATCGGATAGAACACAAGGGCGCATCCCCGCACTCCACCGGCGATGCGGAGCGCAACCATGTCCGGGCGTGCAATGGCGTAGGTCTTGGGCAGGACTTCGCAGAAGATCAGCACGACTGCTGTGGTGATGATTGTTGCGATCACGACGCCCGCGTCGCCGAAGATGCTGAGCAGCACGCTTGTGACGAGCGCCGAGGAGGCGATGTTGACGAAGGTGTTGCCGAGCAGGACGGCACCGACCATCTTTTCGCGGTTCATGAAGAGCCAGTTGACGTGGCGTGCCCGCTTTTCGCCGTCCTTCTCGAGCTGGTGCATGCGTGCACGCGAGGCGGCGGTGAGCGCCGTCTCGGATCCGGAGAAGAATGCCGAGAAACACATCAGCACGAGCGTCAGGGCGATCGACAGGACCAGGTCCGTTTCAGACAGTGCCTTCACGGCGTCGGCGGCGGGTTCCATGGCGGTTGGGCTGTTCCGGTGTGTTTGAATGTCAGAGGATGTCGGCGAAATAGCTGCGCACGGCTGCTTCATCGACGTCGTTGGCGATGAACGCCTTGCCGATGCCGTGAGCGAGGATGAGCGTCAGCTTGCCATTGCGCGCCTTCTTGTCCTGCAGCATCAGGCTGACGAGGTCTTCCGGTCCTGCGCCAAGATCCGGCAGGTCCCTGAGGGATGCAGGCAGACCCGCGCCGGCGACAAGGCTGCGCACGCGGTCGGCTTCGTCCTTGTGGCAGAGGCCCATGCGTGCAGAGAGTTCGAAAGCCATCACGCACCCCACGGCCACGGCCTCGCCGTGGAGGATGCGGCCCGAGAAATTCATGCAGGCCTCGATGGCATGGCCGAAGGTGTGGCCGAGGTTCAGCAGCGCGCGCTGGCCGGCCTCGCGTTCGTCGGCTTCGACCACGCGGGCCTTCATTCTGCAGGACGTTGTGATGGCGCGTGTTCGCTCGGGACCTGCGGTCGACTGGATGGCCTGGGCATGTGCGCCCACCCATTCCGCAAAGGGTGCATCGCCGATCAGGCCATATTTCAGGATCTCGGCGTAGCCGGCCTTCAGTTCGCGCGGGGGCAGGCTCTCGAGAACGGCCGTGTCGGACAGGACCAGGGCTGGCTGGTGGAAGAGGCCGACGAGGTTCTTGCCCTGGGGCGTATCGATCGCCGTCTTGCCGCCCACCGAGGAATCGACCTGCGCCAGCAGGGTCGTCGGCACCTGGACATAGTCGAGGCCGCGCTTGACGATGCCGGCCGCGAAGCCTGCGAGGTCGCCGATCACGCCACCGCCGAGGGCGACGATCAGTTCGCTGCGTTCGAGATTGGCTTCCAGCATGCCGGTGACTACGCGCTCGAGCATCGCGAAGCTCTTGCTGGCTTCACCTGGTGGCACGATGGACAGGACATGGCCTATTCCGGCGCGGTCGAGCGAGGCGGTGAGGATTGGCAAATGGCGCCTTGCCACCGTTTCATCCGTCACGATGAAGACCCGGCGCGTCTTGCGCAGGCTTGAGATCTCGGGGCCTGCGTCGTGCAGGACGCCTGCGCCGACAACAATGTCGTAGGACCTGCCTGACAGCTCGACGCGAAGACGTTCTGTTTTCATCCCGGCAATTTCCCGTACAAGGCTTTCAGCGCCGATAGGATCCTCTGCACGACGGTCTCGTGCGGGCCGCCGCTTGATTCAATGGTGATGTCGGCCTCGGCGTAGACAGGGTATCGTTCTTTCATGAGCCGTTCCATCGTAGCACGAGGGTCGGCCGTTTTCAGCAAGGGGCGCGTGGGGCGCTTGAGGACACGTGCCATCAGCAGGTCGATGTCGGCCTTCAGCCAGACAGATATGCCAGCATGGCGGATGACAGTGCGCGTGCCCGGGTCCATGAAGGCTCCGCCGCCTGTTGCCAGGACATGCCTGGGTCCCGCCAGCAGGCGCGCAATGACGCGCCGCTCGCCTTCGCGAAAGGCGGGTTCGCCGAACCTTTCGAAGAAGTCCGAGATGCTGCAGCCGGCGGCCTTCTCGATCTCGTGGTCGGCGTCATGAAAGGGCAGACCCAGTTCGCTGGCGAGCCTGCGTCCGACTGTGCTCTTGCCCGCGCCCATCAGACCCACCAGAACGATTGCCCGTTCGGGCAACGCCTTGGGCGGCTCGGATTGACCTTCCTGTTCCTGCGGCTGCATCTTGTTCGTTCCACCCGGAATCAGCATGTACAGGAACGGGCCGAGACCTTCCAGAGACTGAAATTCCGGCAGAAGAGGGCCAATTTCCATGCGGCGCAGGCGGCAATTTCGTGATTTTAACCGACCCGACGGCATTGTTCAGCTTGGCCGCCTGTTCGGTGCTGCCCTATTACTGCTGGGGCTTGGGGCGGGCGGACTGGCCTATTACGGGTCGACGCTGAAGCCCGAGCGTTACAAGGTGGAAAAGGTTCTT
The DNA here is from genome assembly GCA_044351125.1 of Micropepsaceae bacterium. Classification (GTDB taxonomy): domain Bacteria; phylum Pseudomonadota; class Alphaproteobacteria; order Micropepsales; family Micropepsaceae; genus SZUA-430. The sequence goes on along the minus strand of JBILGJ010000211.1, from coordinate 1,149 downwards.
CCTGATGCAGGATTTCCTCGCTAGGGCGTTTGCCGCGTTGGCTCTTTGCCTCCTGAGCGCTTCGTATTCTTTCGGTGCCGAGCCGTCGACGGCTTCATCGGCGCCGCGCGGTCTTGCGCCGCCTGTGGTTCAGGAACCGCTGCCTCCATCGGAGGACATGCCGCCGGATGTGATGCCTGGGGCGCCCCAGACATCGGCGCCAGTGCTGGCCGAGGAGGCCGTGCCTGACCAGCCCGGTCAGCCGCGCGGGCCCAAGGTCATGGTCAGCGCGCTTGAGGACATCGATCCGTCCGGTGCCGGCCTGATCGACGAGACGAGCGGCGGCTTGCCTTCGGGCATCTATGCGGGCAGCCCAAGGGCTGCCATCGTCAGCCGCATTGCGCAGCTCAATCCCGTTCCGCCGTCGCCGGCGCTGCAGTCGCTGCAGCGGCGCATCCTGCTCAGCACGACCAAACCGCCTGTCGGCGTTACGCCGGTGGACGAGCCTTCGATGCTGGCCCAGCGCCTGCGGCGCCTGATTGCCGGAGGGCGCGTTGGCGAGGTTACGATGCTTGGCGCCCAGAGCCCGCGCGAGGACCGGTTTGCGCGTCAGACATGGGCCGAGGCGCTGCTGCTCCAGGGACGTGACGATGACGCCTGCGGTGATGCAACAAACCTGAGGCAGTCGCTGAATGAGCCTTTCTGGATCGAGCTTCGTGCCTATTGCTACCTGATTGCCAATGACATGCCGGCCGCGACGCTGACGCTTGACGTCATGCGCGAGCGCGCCAATGCCGATGCGACCTTCCTTGCGCTGGCCTCGGTGCTTACCGATGGCGCCAAGGTGAAGATCGATGCATTGCCGTCGCCCGGCGCGCTGCAGGTTGCGCTCCTGCGGCGCACGCGCATTGCGGTGCCCGCATCGCTGGCTGGATGGCTGCCGGCACGGCAGGTTTTCCTTGGCGGCGCGGACCCGTCCGCGCGGCTGGTTGCACTTGAGCGATCGTTCCGTGCGGGGCTTGCCTCGGTTGAAGACGTGGTTGGCGCCTACAAGGTTGCCTTGTTCTCTGCGGACCAGATCGATGATCCGGACGCGGCTGTTGCAAAGCTGAACATGGCGCAGGGCAATGCGCTGTATTTCCAGGCGCTCCTCGCGCGCTCGCAACCGGC
>JBILGJ010000210.1:0-5529 GCA_044351125.1 Micropepsaceae bacterium | reverse complement strand
CTGGGGTTCGGCAGGCGCAACGGGCGAGGGCGACCCTGACGATGCAAACGGTCCCGGCAACCAGACAAACTGGGGGCTCTACTAGCTTCCGCTTTTGATGAACGGGGTGCCGGCCTATATGCCGCCAACCGAACTGGACGTATGAAACATGCGCGCTGAAATGGAATCGCTGGCAGAGCAGGTGAGGCAGTCGCTGTCCCTGCTGAGGAGGCATCTTTGACCCGGATGTCGCACGCCGCCGCCTTGATGAACTGAACGCCCGAGCCGAAGACCCGGCCATCTGGAACGATCCCTCGGTTGCGCAAAAGATGATGCGCGAGCGCAACAAGCTGGAAGCATCCCTTCAGGGTTACGACATGCTCTCGCGTGACTTCGAGGATGCCGTTGCGCTGGTGGAACTCGCCGCCGATGAAGCCGACGCATCCATGACGGCCGAAGCCGAGCAGGGATTGCGCGATCTCACCGCCCGCGCCAAGCAGGCCGAGATGCAGTCGCTCTTCTCCGGCGAGGCAGATGGCAATGACTGCTATGTCGAAATCCACGCGGGCGCTGGCGGCACGGAAAGCCAGGACTGGGCCTCGATGCTCTACCGCATGTACACGCGCTGGGCCGAGCGCAAGGGATTCAAGTGTGAGCTTATTGAAGAGAGCCTCGGCGAAGAAGCAGGCCTGAAGTCGGCAACGATCCTCATCAAGGGTGAAAATGCATTCGGCTGGTGCAAGACCGAGTCCGGCGTGCATCGCCTTGTGAGAATCTCGCCATTCGACTCGAACGCACGCCGCCACACGAGCTTTGCAAGCGTCTGGGTCTATCCGGTTATCGACGACTCGATCGAGATCGACATTTCCGACAAGGACGTCCGCATCGACACGTATCGCGCCAGCGGCGCCGGCGGCCAGCACGTCAACAAGACCGAGAGTGCCATCCGCATCACGCACATTCCGACCGGGATCGCGGTCTCGTGCCAGAACGACCGTTCACAGCACAAGAACCGTGCCACCGCCTGGGCGATGCTGCGCTCGCGGCTGTACGAATTCGAACTGGAAAAGCGCGAGGCGGCCGCGCAGGCCATCAACTCGACAAAGACGGATATCGGCTGGGGGCACCAGATCCGCAGCTACGTCCTGCAGCCCTACCAGCTTGTGAAGGATTTGCGCACAGGCACCCAGAGCTACTCGCCGCAGGACATTCTCGACGGCGATCTCGATGCATTTATGCAGGCATCGCTGGCCCAGAAACTGAAAGGCGGCGCAGATGCGCCGCCTGTCGAAGACCTGGACTGAGGACGATGATTTATTGGCGCGACTTGATCGCGCCCAGCAGGCTGCCCGTGCTCGTGGTGCGAGCCGTGCCCGGATTGACCGTGCGCGGGAAGTTCGGCGATGACGCTGCCGGCGCAGGCGCCGGGGCTGCAGGCGCCGGGGCAACCGCAGGGGCTGCACCAAGGTCGCGCTTGGGCTCGAAGCTTGCCTTTGGCTCAGGCTTGCCGGCCGTCTCCGAAAGGGGATCGGCGCTGTGGCGGCAGGAACCCTCGAAGAAGGCGCCCACTTCAACCGCCAGAACCTCGTGAAGGATCGTGCCTTCCATGTGGCACGTGCTCGACAGGTGCACCTTGCGGGCGCGGACGACGCCGTTCACGCGACCACGGATCGTGCATTCTTCGGCAACGATCTCGCCTTCGAAATTGGCGCGCTCTCCGATCGTGACGGACCCCGAGCGGATGTCGCCATCCACGCGCCCATCGATCTGGATGTCGCCGGTCGAGGTCAGGGTTCCAATGACGACAAGGTCATCGGAAATGATCGACGGTGCCGCACGCCCAACACGCTTTTGTTGCTGGGGCAAAGGCAGGTTGCCCGACGTCGTTGGAGGATTGCCCTTGCTACCCCTTGTAAACATTTCGCCCCGCATCAAAAAATTTCATTGGGTTTCTGACAACGTCGTTGAACCAGATCTCATAGTGCAGATGAGGTCCGGTGCTGCGTCCGCTTGATCCCATTGTACCGATCTTCTGCCTGAATTGCACTACGTCTCCAGGCTTCACAAGACTTGTTTTCAAATGTGCATAACGCGTACGCACACCACCGCCATGCTCGATGTCGATGCAAAGTCCGTAAGGTCCCCTCAGGCCGGAGAAGACGACGCGACCCGGCAGCGTTGCCATGATCGGGGTGTTGAACTCACCCGCCATGTCGGCGCCAGCGTGAAAAGCCAGGCGGCCGGTGAAGGGATCGACGCGGTAACCATAACCACTGGTTGAGCGATAGAGCCCATGCTCGATGGGCGTCACGATCGGCAGACGGCCCATCGCTGTCGTCAGGCTGTCCAGCCGCCCATAGATTTCGGCAACGTCGGCAAATTCGCGCTCGAACTCGTCTGTCACGCCATCGACCGAGGCTGCGCGCAGTTCGGCGCCAAGTCCCGCCGCCAGAAAGGGCCCGCCAACGCCAAGCTTTCTCTTGGCAGCACCGCCGCCCACCTGCGCGATAACAGTGTCCACGGGCATTTCCGCGGTCTTGAGGATGCCCTCATACCGCTCCATCTGCCGGGCGGCACCGTCCCTGAGGTCGCTCAACAACGAAACCTGCTGCTTTTTAATGAGGTCCAGCCTGTCTTCGAGCGACGCGATCTTCTGAACGACATGATTCTGCGCGAGAGCCGCCTTCGGACTGGTCGCGTTGCCGCGAGGACCCACGGCGGCCGCGACAGTACCCAGCGCGCCATCGCTGATCTGTTTCTGCGGTCGTCCCTGGCGGGGCGCCGGCGCGATCGAGGCAGACTGCATCTGGATCGTATTGCCGCTCTCGCTCGGCACCCGCGCGCGTGCAAATACAGGCCCGCCATAGCGGCCCATGTCTGCAACCTGCCGCCGCAAGCCAATATTCCGCTTGTCCATGGCCTGTTTTTGCATGAGCAGGGCAGTCAGCTGCCGATGCTTGGACTCGAGGTCCCGCGTCGCATTCTGGAAGCGTTCTTCGGCAAGAACCAGAAGGCCATTGAGTTCGTCATAAGCCAGCTGCTGCTGCGTGAGCTTGGCCTCATACACGTCCTGCATGCTGGCATAGCGCTGGTCTTTGACCGAGATGATCTGCTCCTTGAAGATCACGACGACCGACGCATAGACCAGCCAGCACAGCATGACGAACAGGCCGAGGGCGACGGTCACCTGGAACGTGGGGCTGAACTCGACGAAGGTCACGGACCCGCGGCTGCGGAGATAGAACTGGCGGTGCGGAAAGAACCGGTTCAGCAAGGAAAACAAACCGGCCACGGGCGACGTGGACATGCGCTACCTCATATTCCAAACGCGGCTGGCGGAACCTGGTCGAATGCCCCGCCATGACGGAGAGGCAGCGGCCCCGGATACCCAGAGATTGTTACGGATTTGAAGCAATTCGCCAAGACAGAGAAATCCTTGATTTCCTTACATATTGTTTAGGAAAGGTTAGCCATGGCCTTGGCCGCGTCCAGCACATCTTCCGCGTGACCGGGAACTTTCACTTTTCGCCAGATCCGCGAGATTTTCCCTTTGGGATCGATCAGGAACGTCGATCGGTCAATGCCCATGTACTTGCGGCCATACAACGATTTCTCGACCCAACAACCGTATGACTCCACCACCTTGCCATCCGGGTCCGACCCCAGGACCACCCCGAGGTCATGCTTGGCCTTGAACTTGTCGTGGGATTCGATGCTGTCCTTGGACACCCCGATCACCTTCACGCCCAACCGGTTGAACTTCGCCAGCAGGCCGGTGAACGCGACAGCTTCGCGCGTGCAGCCCGAGGTATCGTCCTTTGGATAAAAATAAAGGACTATCGGCTTGCCCGACAGGTCTTTAAGACTGATGCGTCCGCCCCCGTCAGTCGCGAGGCTGAATGAAGGGGCCTTGTCGCCCACGTTCAGATCCTTGGCCATGCAGAAACTGTCTCCGGTCGATTTCGGTTTGAGAATGGTCGTTGGGCGGGGCTCGCAGGCAGGTGGTACCACTCAGATGCGCCATCAGCCATTCGCGTCCCTCTTACGCCGTTGCAGATCGCGCAATCAAGCTTTCCGTCGCTCAACCGGAGAACCGGCAGCGTGCTGACCGGCCACGTCCGCAAATGGTCCTTGCGCGTCGCTGCAGTTGCTGCGGCGCTCGTGCTCGCGCTCGGAGGGCTGTTCGCTTGGCGCGCCATGAACGGACCGGTGTCGCTGGGATTCCTGGCGCCGCAGATCGAAGCCATGATCAACGCCGGATTGACCGGCATGAAGATACGTTTCGATGACAGCGTGATCGCATGGTCCGAAGGCCGCAAACTCGCGCATCTTCAGTTTATCGGCGTGCGCATCGTCGACGAGAACGAAGGCGTCATCGCGCGGGTGCCGAAGGCAAATGTCACCTTGTCCGGTCCCTCATTGCTGCAGGGCAAGGCGGCGCCGACCACGGTCGAACTCGTAGGGGTTTCGGCCAATGTCGTGCGCCGGGCAGGCGGTGGGGTCCAGCTTGGGCTTCAGGTCGGCGTGCCGCGCAAGGCCGGCGCCGCAGATGATGCAAAAGCCGGCGAAAACGTTGCGGCCGAGGTGGTCAGGGCGATGCTCGAGCCGTCGCCCGCTGACACGGCGATGCGCTCGCTCAAGCGCTTTTCCATCACCGAAGCGCGTCTGTCGGTTTTCGACGAAGAAACAAAATCGAACTGGGTCGCCGACAATGCCTCGCTCGTCTTCGAGCGCCGGCCCAACGGCGTGACAGTGTCGATCCGCGCGCCGATCAAGCTTGCGGGCGGCAAGACCTGGCAGTTCTCGGGCTCTGCACGCTACACGCGGGGCAGCCAGACCGTGACACTCGAGGCTGATTTCAAACCCGTACAGCTGAGCCTTCTGGCTGGCAACGGGGCCGGGCTGCAATTCCTGAAGGGCCTCGACATTCCCGTGTCGGGCAATCTCGCCTGCAGCATGACCATCGAGGCCGTGCCGAAGCGCTGCAAGTTCTGGCTGAACGCAGGCGAAGGCGACCTGAACCTCCCGGCGCTCAAGCACGAGCCCGTCCACCTGCGCGAAGCCGCGCTGACCGCCGAGTTGGACCTGTCGACCGGCCGCTACACCCTGTCCGAGATGACGTGGAAGGGAAAGTCCATCCGGGGCCTGGTCAGGGGCGAGGGCGATCTGCGCTTTACGCCTGACGGCGCCCTGCAGGCGCTCAGTGCGGATTGGACCGCAGAAAACATCTTCATGGATGCGCCAAACCTCTTCGAGCAGGGATTTGCGCTCGAGACGGCAAGGTTTCGCGGAACATTCGACGCCCCGGCTAAGACCCTGACCATCGACGAGGTGCTTGCGCGCCATGGCTCCTTCGAATTGAAACTTGCCGGCGCGTTCACCGATCACCCGGTCTCGATGGGTGTGAAGCTGGCCGGGAGCGTAAAGGACCTGTCCATCCCCGACCTCAAGATGCTTTGGCCTGCAGGGACCGTGCCTGGGGCGCGTGACTGGATCCTTGCCAACATCCACGAGGGCACGATCCGGGGCGCCACCATCAATATCGACCTG
>JBILGJ010000016.1:0-16690 GCA_044351125.1 Micropepsaceae bacterium | reverse complement strand
CAGCGGCCAGATGATTGCCAATATCATCCAGGTCCAGTTCCTGAAGATCGGCAACTGGCCGCTTGGCGCAGCGCTTGCCCTCTCGGCCATGGCTGGCGTGGCAATCCTCGTGATCCTCTTTTCAACCGCCATGCGCCTCGCAGCAAGGTCGATCCGATGAGCAAGCCGCCACCACGAGCCGCCTCGAGAATGGGCGATCCGGGACGCTTCCTGGCTGGCTTTGCATTCCTCTACTTGATCTTCCTCTACGGCCCGGTTCTGTTCCTTCCGGTTTTCTCGTTCAACGACTCCATCTTCGTGGCGTTCCCGCTCAAGGGCTTCACGACCAAATGGTACGAGCAGGCTTTCGCCGACGAAGACATGATCAACGCGCTGGTCGCCAGCCTGCAGGTCGGCGCGATCGTTGCGGTTTCATCCACGATCCTTGGCATGTTCGGCGCCAAGGCCATAACGCGCTATCGCGTACCGGGCCAGTCTGCCGTCATGGCCATGATCATGCTGCCTTTGTTCATCCCCGAAATCATCCTTGGCATCTCGCTGCTGATCCTGCTGAACGCAATTGGCATCGACCTGGGCTTGCCCGTGGTGGTCATCGGCCACATCATGCTCTGCACGCCCTTCGCCATGGCCGTCCTGAGTTCGCGCCTTGAAGGTTTCGACAAGAGCCTCGAGGAAGCCTCGCTTGATCTCGGTGAAACGCCGTGGATGACCTTCTGGCGTGTCACGTTCCCGCTTGCAGCGCCCGGCATCATCTCGAGCCTGCTCCTCACCTTCATCGTCTCGTTCGACGAGTTCCTCCTGTCCTTCTTCCTGACCAACCAGCAACCGACCTTGCCGGTCTATATCTGGAGCCAGCTCAGGTTCCCGAACAAGCTGCCGGGCGTGCTGGCGATGGGCGCTGTCATTCTGATCGCATCCTGCATCCTCGTTGTCATCGCGGAATGGGTCAGACAGCTGGGAACCAGCGAACGCAAGGTAGGGGTCGCCTGAAAGGATTGCCATGGCCGATCACATCATCCGCATAGACAACGTGACCAAGCAGTTTGCCGGCGGCAACAAGGCCGTCGACAGCGTCACGTTCGGCATCGAGCGGGGCGAGTTCTTTTCCCTTCTCGGTCCCTCGGGCTGCGGCAAGACCACCCTTTTGCGCATGATCGCGGGCTTCGAATTCCCGACCGATGGCGAGATCTACATCGACGACCAGCCTTCTTCGCTGATCCCGGCCTACAAGCGCCCCACCAACATGGTGTTCCAGTCCTACGCGATCTTTCCGCATCTGAACGTGTACGACAATATCGCCTATGGACTGCGCAAGGCGCGCATCTCGGGTAGCGAACTGCGCAAGCGCGTGAACGAGGCACTCGCAATGATCAAGCTGGAAGGCTTCGGCTCGCGCCGCGGCGACCAGCTATCGGGCGGCCAGCGCCAGCGCGTGGCGCTCGCGCGCGCCCTCGTCAAGCGCCCCAAGGTGCTGCTGCTCGACGAACCCCTCGGCGCGCTTGACAAGAAGCTGCGCGAGGAAATGCAGATCGAATTGCGCCAGCTGCAGAAAAGTGTCGGCATCACCTTCGTCTTCGTGACACATGACCAGGAAGAGGCCCTCTCGATGTCCGACCGCATCGCGGTCATGGGCAAGGGCAAGGTGCTCCAGATTGCTCCGCCGCGCGAACTCTACGCCCAGCCCGCGAACGTGGAAGTGGCGACCTTCATAGGATCGATCAACCTGTTCGAGGCGACGGTCAGTTCAGTCTCCGGGAGCGATGTCACGCTCGATGCTGCGGCCATCGGCACGATGCGTGCCACTGCAATCCCCGGGATCAAGGCGGGCGACAAGCTGTTCGTCGCGATCCGGCCCGAGAACCTGACCCTCTCGGGAAATCGCCCGTCGACGGATGCCTGCATCGAGGGATCGATCAAGGCCAGCGCCTATCTTGGCGACCGAAGCCACTACCATGTTCACGTGAAGGGACGCGCAACGCCGATCTATGTCGCCGCGCAGAACGCCGACGGCGGCTCCGTGCTCGACATTGCCAAACCCGTCTACGTCTCGTGGCAACCCGCGTCACTGATCCTGCTCAGGAACTGACAGCCGCCGCGGCAAAGGGCTGCGTGCCAAACGGCACAACCTTGTTAGCGACGTCGTGGCCAATATCCGCACGCCCCAGATAGGCGATCCCGGCGCGGGCGCACCAGTGGGAAACGACCTGCTCCTCGGTCTGGCCGAAGTCCGGGTCATTGGGCGGTATCTGGCTGCAGCGGCCAAGCCGGATGCCGCGCACGCGACGCATCGGCTCGAACGACACCAGGTGCGCCATCATCCGGTCGATGTTGTACATGTACTCCGACACCTCTTCGAGAAGCACCACATGGTCTTCGAGGTTGGGGAAGTGCGCCGTCCCGATCAGGCGCGACAGGATCGTCAGGTTGAACGCCGCGTTCCGCGGTGCCGCCGCAAGACCCGCCTCGCAGGCGCCCGCACTGCGACCGACCAGATAGTCAAGAGCCCGAAGCACGGCCACCTCACCCTCCGGCCGCAGGATGTCCGCCGGCATGGGTCCGTGAACGACCCCCGCATGCCCCCACCTGTAAAGTGCGCCCAGGAGACTGCCGAGATCGCTATAGCCAAGGAACGTTTTCCCACGCGCCGCAGGCCCCAAGCCGGCCATCACCTGATCGACGATCCGGATCGATCCATAGCCCCCGCGCGCAAACCAGACCGCGTCAAAGCCTGGATCATTGGCGACATCCAGCAACGCTGCCGCTCGAAGGGGGTCAGAACCAGCGAAATGCCCCTCCCGGGCAAAGCACTGGGCGTGGAACACAATCTCGGCTCGCCCGGAATGGTGCTCCCGGACCAATGCCTGCACCCGCTCTGCTGCGCGCTCGTCCATCCGGCAAGCGGGAGCAACAACACCAATCCTGACGGGCTTCCCCGACGACCCAACCATTTGCAGACCCGCCACGCCCTGTGCGATGTAGACCGATGCTCTTGAATCGGAACGCACAATATTTCTTCTGTGGAATTGGTGGTAGCGGAATGTTGCCCCTCGCCCTCATCATGAAGGGGCTGGGCTACGCGGTGGAAGGCTCGGACCGCGCCCTCGACCAGGGTCGTCTGGGCGCAAAATTCGACTATCTCGCCCGCCAGGGAATACGGCTCCACCCGCAGGACGGCAGCGGCATCCGCAGCGCGAACCAGATCCTTGTCACGTCTGCCGCCGTCGAGGACACCATCCCCGACGTTGGCGCAGCCCGTCGCCTTGGCCTGACTGAAGCCCGTCGCGCCAACCTGCTGGCGGCACTGTTCAATCAGTCACCACTCAGCATCGCCGTAGGCGGGACAAGCGGAAAGTCCACGACCACCGCGATGGCGGGCTGGATCATGAAGGCCTGCGGCAAGGCGCCGACGATCATGAACGGCGCAGTCATGAAGAACTTCGCCGACAGCACCAACCCGTTCGTCAGCAGCACGACAGGTGACGGAAATGCTTTCGTCAGCGAAGTCGACGAAAGCGACGGCTCGATCGCGCTCTATCGTCCATCCGTCGCCATCGTGACCAACATATCGCTGGACCACAAGCCGCTGCCCGAGCTGCGCGCCCTGTTCGGTGATTTCATCGCCTGTGCCGGAACCGCGATCCTGAACATGGATGACGAAGAGACCGCCAGGCTTGCCGCAAGGTCCCCCGCGCCGCGGACCTTCAGCATCCACTCTTCCGACGCCGACTTCAGCGCACGCGACATCGAACTTGCACCCATATCTGCAAGCTTCACGATCCGCCAGCGCGAGACCGGTCAGATGGCCCGCTGCACCCTGCAACTGCCGGGCCGGCACAATGTTTCTAACGCGGTGGCAGCCGTCGCCGCGGCGGTCGCCGCCGGGATCCCGCTCGCCGATGCCTGCGCGGCTCTCGCCAGCTTCGCGGGCATCAAGCGACGGTTCGAAATCGTCGGCACGCGCAACGGGATCACCGTCATCGATGATTTTGCTCACAATCCAGACAAGATCGCAGCAACCCTCGAGACCCTTCACGCGTTTCCCGGTCGCGTGCTGATCCTGTTCCAGCCACACGGCTATGGTCCGCTGAGACTGATGGGCAAGGAACTCGCCGCCACGTTCGCAAGCCATATGCAACCCGACGACATTCTGGTGATGCCCGACCCGGCTTATTACGGTGGCACAACCAACCGTGACGTCTCCAGCAGCGACATCGTGCGCGCCATCGCCGCAAAAGGTCGTCAGGCCATTTACCAGGAGCTCAGGAAGGACTGCATCCCCGTCATCACGAGTCACGCCCGGACCGGCGACCGCATCGTCATCATGGGTGCGCGCGACGATACGCTGTCCGAGTTTGCCGCCGAGGTGCTTGCCGCCTTGTCATGAGGCCGTTACAGGGCCAATCAGCCGCTCAAAGATCGCGCGCACCTGCCCCTCGCGCGCAACGAGCATGGCTTCGACGTCGTCAAGGGATGCAAGCCCCACGGTTTCGGCAATCAGGGTTCGCAGCGAAACCGACATCTCGGTCGTTGAAAGCGCCTCACCCACCGTAAGCCGGAGGATCTGGATCAGGTTCTGGAAAGCGCAAAGGCTTTCCGCCAGCGCCTTCGCGTCATCCGGCAAAAGCGCGTTCCCCCGCTCGAGCGTCGCAAGAGCTGCAAGCGTGTTCGTTTGCAGAACATCGCGCGCATGCGCTGCCGACACCAGTTGGAGCCCCTGCACGATGAACTCGATATCGAACAGACCGCCCTTGGCTTCCTTGAGATCCCAAGGGCTCCGGGCGGGCCTGTCCCGGTCAAGTCGCGCGCGCATGTCGGCGACATCCGCCAGAACCTTCTGCCGGTCACGATCCGCCGAAAGACACGCCTCGACGACACCCGCCACGCGCGACCCCAGCGTCGACGGTCCCGTAAGGACACGGGCGCGCGTCATGGCCAGCCGCTCCCACGTCCACGCCTCGTTCATCTGGTAATTCCTGAAGGTCTCGAAGCTGACCGCAACCGGACCCTTGTTGCCGGACGGACGCAAGCGCATGTCGACATCATAGAGGCCTCCCTCCGCCGTCATGGCCGTGAGCGCCGTGATCAGCCGCTGCGCAAGGCGGGAGAAATAGACACTCGCACTAAGTGGCCGTTCTCCGTCCGAAACCTGCACACCGGGCGGGCTCTCATAGACAAAGATAAGGTCAAGATCAGACGTCGCCGTCATCTCGCGACCACCAAGCCGCCCCATGCCGATCACGCACATCTCGGCCCCCGGCACGCGGCCATGCGCCACGACAAGCTCCGCAAGGCACGCGTCAAAGAGCGCGAGGATCGATGCCTCTGCAACATCCGCAAAGGCATGGCCCGCAGCAAGACCGTCGATCTGCTTGCGCAGCAAATGCAGGCCAATCCGGAACTGCTGGTCCTTTGTCCATCGCCGCACGGTATCCAGCGTATCTTCCAGCCTCCGGCTCGTACGCAGAAGCACAGCCAGGCTGTCCTTCAGCTCGCACAGGTCCGGCGTATGCCTCAGGAACTCGGAATCGATCAGCACGTCGAGGAGCCCGGGCCGGGCTGCCAGATGATCCGCCAGCCTGGGCGCTGTCCCGACGATTTCGGCGATGAGCCGCAGCAGTTCCGGGTTCGACATGAGCAGCGCAAACACCTGAACCCCGGATGGCAATCCCGACAGGAACCGGTCGAAGCGGGTGAAGGCAATGTCCGGGTTCGCAGTCTTCGCAAGCGCATCGAGCAGAAGCGGCATCAGCGCTGTCAGCTTTTCCCGGGCCCTTTCGCTGCGGGTCGCCCGGACGCGCCCATGATGCCATCCCCGAATGGTCGCCGACACCGCCTCGGGCTGGCTGAAGCCCATGCTCCTGAGTGTGGCAATCGTCTCCGGGTCGTCATCGACCCCAGTGAAGACAAGGCTGCCCGCCTGCTCCGACAGGGTGGGTTGGCTCTCGAAAAGCCGCGCGTAATGCCCCTGGACGATCCCCAGCTGCGCGCTGAGGCGCTCTGACAGCGCAGCTGCATCCGGCAAACCCATGAACAGGGCCACGTTCTCGAGGCCCTCGCGGGTGCGCGGCATCGAATGCGTCTGCTCGTCCTCGATCATCTGAAGCCGGTGTTCCAGCGTGCGCAGGAACACGTAGGCGCGCTTCAGGTCCTCGCATGTCTGTGCGGCGATAACGTTGCGCACCGTCAGCGCATCAAGGGCATCGGTGGTTCTCTGGTTTCGCAGCGACTGGATGCGCCCGCCAAGGATCAACTGCTGCGTCTGCGCAAAGAATTCAATCTCGCGTATGCCCCCGCGCCCCAGCTTGATGTTGTGGCCTGCGACCGCAATCTCGCCGAAGCCGCCATGCGCATGGATTTGCCGCTTGATCGAGTGGATGTCCTCGATCGCCGCATAATCAAGATATTTCCGCCAGATGAAGGGCTGCATGTTGCGCAGAAACGCCGCGCCTTCGGCAGCGTCACCGGCGCAGACGCGCGCCTTGATCATCGCCGCCCGCTCCCAGTTCTGGCCCATGCTTTCGTAATAGGACTCTGCAGCCGTCGTCGAAACCGCGATCTGCGTGGACCCCGCATCGGGCCTCAGCCTGAGGTCGCAGCGGAAGACATAGCCATCCGGTGTCTGCTCCTGCATGAGCGAAACGGCAGCCTGCGTGATGCGGACGGCAACCTCCTGCGGTGAATGACGGCTTGTAACCGGCAGCAGTTCCGGATTGAAATAGCAGCTGAAATCGATGTCGCTCGAGTAATTGAGCTCGAACGCGCCGTACTTTCCCATGGCAAGAAAGAACAGTCCGGACGTTTCGGGCACAGCCCGCACCCCGGCCTCAAGGCGTCCCCGCGCCACCGCATCCTTGAACGCATGCGCAAGCGCAGCCTTCAGCGTTGAATCAGCAAGCACAGTCAGGTTGCGCGTAACATCGTCAAGCGACCACACGCCGCCAAGGTCGGCCAGTGCAACAAGCAGCCCGCAGCGATACTTCACGTCGCGCAACAATTGCAGTGCATCGGCACGTGGCAGTTCGCAGGCGCCTTCAAGGCGTGCGAGCTGGGCCTCGATCACGTCCTCAGGCACCTCATTTCGCAGTTGGTCCACCCAGCGGGGATCGCGCTCGATGGCGCGGCTCAGATAAGGGCTGTTGGATGCAGTCGCGCGCAGAAGCCGCAACCAGGGATCGTCGGAACCCGAACCCCCCAGTGCCTCAAGCACCCTTTCGGCGCGGGAACGATCATGGACGTTGGGACAGGCCCGCAACCGGACCAGAAACGGCTCGCTCATGCCTGCTCTTTTGGCGCGATCCATGGCCGAATGCAAACCGCCGGAAGGCCGAGCAGCGCGTCAGCCCCGTTGCTCGCTACCCGCCTGAACGAAACAGAGCGAATTGAACCAGGGGTCATCCACGTAGAAGGATTTCTCACCCCAAGGCCGCACGTGGATGGCGCCACCGGGCTTGTCATGGACCAACTCGATGGAGAGGCACTTGAGCTTGCGCGCCCGCTTGTGCACGGCATCGATCACCGGTACCGAGATGCCGATCGACTTGGCACACGGGTGGGATGGGCCCGACGCCGAAACGTCGCAAATCTCAAGCACGCAACCGCCCATGTCGAAATGCAGGCGCAGCCCGGGCAACTTCCTGCCCTTGAGCCCAAGCAACTCTTCGTAGAAGGCTTTGGCACGCTCAAGATGATTGACCTCGAGCGTCACGCGAAAGAGCTGCGGTCCCGTAACGTCAGTCGGGGCCTTCGCCGCCGTCTTTTTCGTGGGCTTGCCGCCGCTCTTTGTCTTCGAAGCCATGTCCTGACCCTGTCTTCACGCCTGATCGTCACGCCAACGCACAAGACATTACTACTACGCCCGTTAAGGCAATTGCAAAATCCCGGAGCTTTCATAAGGTAAAGTTCTGTTTTTGTTCGAGGCGGCCAGCCGCGCGGACCGGCCCCATGGCAATTTGCGGCGGTTGTGGCTATCCATGACAACGTTTCCAACCGCCAGCGAGCCGGGCACGTCCACATGGCCTCTTCACCAAAAGCCGATCTCGACAACGGACACTTCACCTGGGAAGACCCTCTCCTTCTCGCCGGAGAGCTGACGGAGGAAGAGCGCATGATCACGCGCTCCGCGCACGATTATGCGCAAGGCCGCCTCATGCCACGGGTTCTCGAAGCCAACCGCAAGGAAATGTTCCACAACGAGATCATGCGCGAGATGGGCGAGATGGGCCTGCTCGGGATAACGATCCCGGAAGCATATGGTGGCGCAGGCCTCGGCTATGTCGCCTACGGTCTTGTGGCGCGTGAGGTGGAACGCGTCGACTCGGGCTACCGCTCCGCAATGAGCGTCCAGTCGAGCCTGGTGATGCACCCGATCCATGCGTTCGGCTCGGAAGAGCAGCGCAAGCGTTTCCTGCCCCAGCTCGCATCGGGCAAGATGGTCGGCTGTTTCGGCCTGACCGAGCCTGACCACGGCAGCGACCCCGGCAGCATGATCACCCGCGCCCGAGCAGTTCCGGGCGGCTTCATGCTCAACGGCGCCAAAAACTGGATCACGAACTCACCCATCGCTGACATCGCGGTCGTCTGGGCCAAGACCGACGATGACCAGATCAGGGGCTTCATCGTCGAGCGCGGGTTCAAGGGTTTCAGCACGCCGAAGATCGAAGGCAAGTTCTCGCTGCGCGCCTCGATCACCGGCCAGATCGTTCTCGAGGATGTTTTTGTCCCGGCTGAAAACCAGCTGCCCAATGTGAAGGGGCTCCGCGGACCGTTCTCATGCCTGAACCGCGCGCGTTACGGCATCGCCTGGGGCGTGATGGGTGCCGCCGAGTTCTGTTGGCACCGCGCGCGACAGTATGCGCTCGACCGCAAGCAGTTCGGACGCCCCCTCGCCGCAACGCAGCTGATCCAGAAGAAGCTCGCCGACATGCAGACCGAAATCACGCTGGGCACGACGGCCGTGCTTCAGCTGGGCCGGCTGATCGAGAAGGGCAAGGCAGCGCCACCGGCCGTGTCCCTGCTGAAGCGCAACAACTGCGGCAAGGCTCTCGACATCGCACGCGCTGCGCGCGACATCCACGGCGGCAATGGGATCTCGGACGAATATCATGTCATCCGCCACGTGATGAACCTCGAGACGGTCAACACCTACGAAGGCACCCACGACGTCCACGCGCTCATCCTCGGCCGCGCGCAGACAGGCATCCAGGCCTTCTCCTGACAGGCGGAGAGGGTCAGGACTTTTTCTTGCGATCCTCGTCCTCGTCGTCGATGCCCTCCAGCACACCGAAGCCACCGTCCTCGTCCTTGTCCTCCTTGCCCGACAGGCTGAGCGCGCCGCGAATGAGCAGCCACAGCACCACGACAACGACAAGGCCCGCAGCTGCCAGGAACAGCGTGCTCCCGGTCGACGCGGCCGCGACATCAGCCTTTGCGATCCCGGCCATAGCCAGCATCAGGACAAGCACCGAGGCCACTTTCAGAAGCAACTGATGCATCGAACTATCCTCCTGCACACTTGTTGAACCACGGGGACTGAGCGCCACCACTGAACGCGCCCTCCGTCACGAAAACCGTGCCGTCCGACAGCTCGGACCTCCAGACACGCTGTCGACGCCCCTCCACCTGGACGATCACCGTAACGGACTTGTCGGCGACCCGCTGCGTCCACTCGACCAGCCTGCCCTCGAGTTCGCGTATGTTTCGCATCGGCGTGATGCGGTCGAGCTTCGGATCACGCGCGATGAACTGCTCGGCCGGCTCACCGGACTGCGGTGCGGTATAGATGATAAAGGGGTTCTCGCGACTGGCGTCAGCGGCGCAGTCGAACGCCCAGGTTCCC
Source organism: Micropepsaceae bacterium (assembly GCA_044351125.1). Taxonomy (GTDB): domain Bacteria; phylum Pseudomonadota; class Alphaproteobacteria; order Micropepsales; family Micropepsaceae; genus SZUA-430. Next base: position 6,855 of record JBILGJ010000016.1, on the reverse strand, counting down.
ACGAGCCCCGTACTGACCAGAACCTTGGGACCCACGGCGCCCGTGGGCGAAGGCAACCTCTCGCAGGCACCAGCGAGCAAGGCACCCGCAAGAAGCACGCAGGCATGGGCTGGCCTGGACACGGTCAGCGCCCGGGCGCGGCAGGAACGGGGCCGCCCTGCAGCCGCTGCAGGATCTCCTGCGCCAGCAGTTCGCGCTCGGCAGTCGGCAGGCGCCGCACGGCCTCCACGATCTGCCCCAGCGGACGCTCGCGCCGCATCCGGGACACCAGCACCCCGGCACCTGCCGAGGCAAGCACCACAACACCGATACCGGACATGCCGACCAGCACGCTCAGGCTTTCGAGGCCGCCCGACGCGATGATCCCAAGCACGGATCGCGTCAGATCGGGATTCGTCGCGAAGTTCACCATCATGTTGGCCGTGAAGAAGAACACCGCACACAGCATTACCGCCCACAGCACATGCGATCGCGTGTACCGGTTGAGCTGCAAACCGGCAAAGAAAGATGCGACCACGCACATCGGCACGATCACCACCAGCACCGCCATGATCTGCATCGGGACAAAGACCTCGGCCGGCACGTTGATCGTCGAGGGATCTGGAAACGCGGACGACAGCGTGAGCAGGGAGATCCACGCAAGGCTCGACACGAACTGGTTCCACGCAAACAGCAGCGCGCCGGCAAGCACACCGGTCACATACCACGACGGCGAACCTTGCAGCACCGCCTCTTCGCCCACCCTCACGCGATGCATCAGCCGCTTCGAGCCATCAAGAATGAAGGGGAACGCGGCAAAGCTCATGCCGATAAAATAGTCCCGCAGCTTGGGATCGAGGAACTCGAAGTTCCGGATGACAGGCGCACCAATCTGCACCAGCAGGAAGACGGCAAGCACCGCAAGGACGAGCGCCCAGAACTCGCGCCCCGACGAGGGCAACTTGAAACGGCTGGTGGTCTGGGTTTCGGATTCGCTCATGCGCCAGTTCCTGCAAGACGAAGGGACACCTCCGCACGTTTATCACCAAAGCCTGCAACACCCAATGCAGAGGCCGCAAAGACGCACGACAGGCCCATCGGGCTCTGCGCCCGAAACAGCCCCGCCTGTTGCACAAATGTTTCATCGTTTCGCCGAAACTACTCGAAACGAATCGCTCCGCGAAAAACACCGCAGGCAGAGGACAGGGCAATGCAGGCAAGGACCGCCTTGTACATGACGCTGGCGCTCACGGCGCTGTCGGGCTGCGCGTACCCGCAATATGTGAACGACGAATACCGCTACATCCCGCTGACCAATTTCGCGCATGAAAACAGGTCATTCCGGATCTTCGACAAACCCAGCGCCGGACGGCTGATCATCACGCCAAGCCTCTCGACCGCGATGGGCAATGCCGTCATTCGCAGCGCGACATTCGGCGAGTACGACAACAAGCCCCAACAGGCAACGCTGGAGGCCGCCGTGCAGGCCTATTTCATCGCACAGGGCCGCAAGTGCACGCTCACAGGCTCCAGCCTGGTCTACGACCCGCAGTGGGAATTCACCTACGAGTGCGAAGTCCGCTACACAGCCACGCCCTGAGCGACGGGCTCAGTTGGTCTCGCACTTGCTCAGCCAGGGCGTGGGCTTTCCATCATCGCCGCGCGCATCGCTGACAAGCTTCACGCCATCCGAGGTCACGATGGACATGACCCGCATGCGGTTGCCATCGAGCTGCGAAGTGACCGTCAGCATGACCTCACCCTCGGGGATGACCCACACAAGCTCGCGCGTCTTCTTCTTCCATTCGACGTCAAGCAACTGCATCTCCCGCGGCTCGTCAGGCAGCGCGATCCGGCGCTGGATGGGCGGCCCTTCCCGGAAGGTCTCGAACACGAGATAGGGATTGTCGGCCGACGCAGGCTGGCGACACGTCACGGCCCAGCGGCCATCGACCCCAAGCGCATCAATGACCGCCTTGCCGTCACCCATGACAGCCGCGGCATGAACCTCGACGGCAAGCCCGAAACAGGCAGCGCCAAGCAGCAGCCTCTGCAGCATTTCCATCTCCTCACGCCCAATCCTTAAAGCACAACGCTACGCACCAATAAAGCGGGCACCACACTCGGAAATTGTGCGTCCAGCCATCTTTCACAAGGCCGTGCACATCCGCGCCCAAAGCAGACGGAAAAACGCAGGCGGACCCTGTGGATACAGCGAGCTTTCGCTGCCGAAACCCTCCGGTTAAGCCATGATCAATACAGTTGATTCGTGCGGCGGCAGCGGGGCCCGCGCGACCGGCTGCTCGCCCTGTTGGCGAACGGCGGCGTTGCCAGTGGAGTTCGCAATGATGGCAAAACGACCCGATAGGAACCCGGCGCCCCAGCGCACGGCGCTTCTCGTCCTGGGCATGCATCGCAGCGGCACCTCCCTGCTCGCGCGGATCGCCAGCCTGCTCGGCGCAACCCTGCCGCGCCACCTCGTCCCCGCCAGCCCCACGAACCCCACCGGGCATTGGGAACCCGCAAGGCTCGTCGACCTCCACGACCAGTTGCTCGCCTCGATCGATTCCAGCTGGGATGACTGGCGCGCACCAAACCTGCGCTGGCGCGACAGCGACCCGGCGGCCGCCCTCGCGACCCGCATCCTACAGACCTTCGACGAGGAATACCCCCCCTCGCCCATGCTGGTCCTCAAGGACCCTCGCATCTGCCGTACGCTGCCCCTGTGGCTGTCGGTGCTGGAAAAGGCGAACTGCAAGGTCGCCCCCGTCATCATCGTGCGCAACCCGCTTGAAGTGGCCGAGTCCCTGCGCGAACGCGACGGCATGCCATTCGAAAAAGCCATGCTGCTCTGGCTTCGCCACTATCTCGACGCCGAGCATGCGACGCGCAACATTCCGCGCAACATCATGTCGCTCGACATGCTGCTCCTCGACTTCAGGAACATTGTTGCACAGACCGCCGGCCGCCTTGGAATTCAGTGGCCAAGAGGCATCCACGAAGCCACTTCCGACATCGCGGACTTCATCGATCGCGACCAGCACAACCACCGCGTGACGCTGGCACAGCTCGACTCGCACACCGAGGTCCCAAGCTGGGTGAAAGTGGCCTACCGCGCCCTCAACACGCTCTGCGACGAGCCACGCGCAAACGACCCCAAGCGCGAGCTCGACCGTGTCCGCCAGATGTTCACCGAGAGCACCAGGATGTTCGGCGTGGTGGCCTTCGCGCAGACCGAGGCGCTGAAGCAGGCAGGCCAGGACGTGACCGAAGCGCGCGCGCGCGCAGACGCCGCCGATGCCCTGCGCAGCGACCTCGCACGCGAGCGCGCGGCGCTCGCCGAGCTGGCGAGCCAGCACCAGGCCCTGGCCCGCGAGGCCAGCGAGACCAAGGCAAGCCTGGCATCCACCGCGGAACGCGCAGCAACCGCCGAGCAACGTGCCGAAGCGCGCGAGGGCGAGCTTGCAAGGATCAGGCAGGACATGACAGACCTTGCCGCCGCCGCGGCCACCACCCGCAAGCGCGCGGACGCCGCAGAACGCCGCGCAGAGGCCGCCGAGAAAAATGCGGCCACACTCGTCCATGATCTGACCGAACTCGAACGCAACCGAAACGAGATGGCCCAGACGCTCGCCCGCATGACGGCCGATGCCTCCTCGCTCAAGGCCATGGCCGAAAGCGTGTCACGCCGGACCGAGTGGATCGAAGGCGAAATCCGCAAACAGACAAGCACCACAAAGCCGTCAAAGGCCGATCTCGACGCCGCCAACGCCCGGATCATCGCGCTGTCGGGCGAACTCCAGGCAGCGCTTGCAAGCTCGATGACCCTGTCGCGCGACTTGGCTGCGGCGAAAGAAGAGCTCCACCAGCATGAAAAGAAGGCGATCCAGCTCGCGGCAGAGGCAAGGCTCCATGCCGAAACACTCGCCAGCGCGCAGGAGCAGATGAGGCGCCTGAAGGACGAGGGCGACAGCGCCCGCGCCGAGATCACCGAGCTGCGCTCAGAGCTCGCCGAGGCCTGGGCCATGAGTTCCAGCCTCCGCGCCGCCGAGCAACAGGTCACGCCAGTTCAATTGCCCACCCTGGCAAGCAGTGATGTCCTTGACATGACAGCCCGCGCACGACGCATCGAGGAAGACCTCCGCTTCGAGCGCATGCACGTGCAGCAACTCGAGGAGCGCCTGAACACGTGGCACGGTCTTGCCGGCGCCATGCTGCGGAAGATAACGCGTCTGGGTACCGCCAAGCCGCAGCGCCCCGTTTCATCGCAGCGCAGACGCCTGAAACAGGCGCCCGCGCCAACACGCGGCTGACGGTGTGCTCTGCTGCGGCCCGGTCAGTCCGCGGCGCCGGCCAGGCCGACAAGCGACGGCCGCGCGAGTGCTGCCGCCGGCAGCACAACACGAACACGCGTTCCTTCGCCCACAACGCTGTGGAACGACAGGCGGCCATTGAGTTTGTCGAGGCATCGCTTGACCAGATAAAGGCCAACGCCCAACCCGTCATGCGCACGGTTGAAGGCGCTTTCCGCATGGCCGAACAGGTCTGACAGGCGCGGCAATGCATCAGCCTCGATGCCACGTCCCCGGTCCTCGACCTCGATCACCGCATCTGTTCCCTCGAGCCACGCCGAGCACGTCACCAGGCTACCCTCGGGGCTGAACTTCACGGCATTGGACAGAAGATTGTAGGAAACCTGCCGCAGCAGGCGTGCATCCGACATGATGAGCGCTGCCTCTGGGGCTATCGAGATGCGGATTGCGTGGTGCTTGTAGACACTGAGCGCCTTCACAAGCTCGACAGCCCCATCCACCACCTCGGGGAGCTGGACTTCGCCCAGGCTGACCTCGACAAGATCACTGTCGAGGCGGGCGACATCGATGACATTGTTCACCACTGACAGAAGCTGGTGACTGCTCTTCACGACAATATCGGCGTGCTCGACATAGGCGCGCTGCTCGACACGACCCAACATCTCGTTTGCAAGCAACTCCGAGAACCCGATGATCGAATTGAGCGGCGTACGCAACTCGTGGCTCATGTTCGCCACGAAGTTGGTCTTGGCGCGTTCAGCCGCAAGTCGCTCTTCCTGCGCACGGAGTTCCGCCTGCCGGGCCGTGCGCACCGCCGTCACATCCCGCAGCGTGTAGATGTCGAGGTGACGGGTCCCATAATTTTCCGTACCGCTCAGCCCTCCAACCTGCGTCCGGCGGACGGAGAGCTCGATCAGCACCCCACCCTCCTCGCCATCAAGGGTGAGATCACAGCTCCTGTTGAAGTCCGCGCCACCAGTCTCGGCCCGCCCGACAGCTTCGAAAGCCGGCAGATAGCTCTGGATCGGCCGCCCCATGAGCGTCTTTTGCGTCACATTGAGCAAGCGCGCTGCCTGGTCATTGCAGAGTTCGATGCGTCCATTGTCACGCACCACAAGAATGCCGTCCGAGCTGTCCTCGACGATCCGCGTGATCATGGCCTGTCTTATGCTGCTGGTCGAGCGTTCGCGCATCACGGCCTTCGAGCGGGACGCAAGCTCTCTCAGACCGACAAGGAAGACGCAGACAATGGCCGCAACACCCGCCGGCAAGGGATCGACCAGAAGCCCCAGATAGAGAAAGGCAAGGACTGTCGACGACACCGCGATAGCCATCGACAGCGACAGGGGCACCATGATCGGCCGCATGCCCCAGAGGATCCGGCTCGGATTCAACATGAGGGCAACCAGCATGATCAGGACCACCTGCCCTGGAAGGCCCGCGTTGGTCAGCGTCCGGTTCTGCAGGAGCGACTCTGCAATCAGCGCATTGACCTCGACGCCCGGGATCACACCCCATTTGGGAACCGATACCCGGTCACCCAGCTCGATGGCCGTCGCCCCGATGATCACCCGCTTGCCCCGTACCCGTTCGGGATCGAAGCGCCCATTCAGCACATCGATGAACGACAGGAACGGAAGGGTCCCGCGGTCGATCGAATAGTCGATAACGAATTCCGAAGCAGACATCGGCCCGTTCTGCGCAATAATGGCGGCAAAACCAGGTCGCGGGTCATCCGTTTCATAGACACGCGCCACGCTGGCCTCACGCGCAAGCCCGCTCGGCGGCATGATGTTGACGTCGCCCCACAGCGCGTTCTCAAGGAAGATCTCGAGCGGCAGGCTGACTGTAAGTTCCGGGCGATCCGCGCTGAGCGGCTGCACATGAGACGCCAGCAAAACCTTGCCGGCAGCCCGCTCAATCGCTGCGGCGAATGACTTGTCCTCCTCCGGCTTGCTGGGAGACGAGAAATCGACATCGAAGGCGATGAGATCGGCGCCAGCTTCGTTCAGCCGGTCGACAACTTTTCCATAGTGGCTACGTGGCCAGGGCCAGCTGCGCAGGGCCTGGATGCTGCGCGAGTCCATGTGCACGAGAACGATCTCGCCAGAGGCTGGGCGCTGGAATGCACCAAACCAGAAGTCGCGAAGGGATAATGACAACGGCTGAACGAGCCCGGACATGGCGATACCCGTGGCCACCACGCAGACACAAAGCGCAATCACTGAACCCCGAAACCAGGATCTCAACCTCCCTGCGATGCTCCCCATTACCCCCTCCGCGACGAGTGCTTGTCACCTCGTTTGACGACTACCTGACCCCACCAAGAACTGAACAATTGCCCTTCTTCACAACGAAAGGAGCGCCACCCGCAACCTGTGGCGCCCCACTCCGTCTGCAATGCAACTAACCACCTCGGCCGGACCCGCCGCCGTTGCCGTTGCCGCCACCGTTGCCACCCCGGTCACCGCCGCCGTTGCCACCCCGGTCACCGCCGCCGTTGCCACCCCGGTCACCGCCGCCGTTGCCACCCCGGTCACCGCCGCCGTTGCCACCCCGGTCA